>BPHE01000009.1 GCA_026003395.1 Vicingaceae bacterium | reverse complement strand
GTAATGTTTTGCCGCATCCATGATGATGCTTCCTGCCGCCACCAATGTTTCTTTATTGGCAAGAGCCACTGTTTTGCGTGTTTCTATAGCTTTGATTGTAGGCAGCACCCCGCTGAATCCCACCATGGCTGTCAAAACAATGTCTGCAGAACACATTTCCACCACATCGGCAATGCTTTTTATCCCTCCGAAAATTTTCACCGGTTCATCCTTAAGTGCAGTTTTTACTTCAAGATATGCTTCGTTTTCAACCACAACCACAAAATTGGGGCGGTATTGCAAAGCTTGCTTGATGATTAACCCGGCATTCGAATAGGTAGTCAAAACCTCCACTTCGAATTCGTCGGAAAAATGGTCTATGACTTCCAAAGCTTGCGTTCCGATTGAACCGGTCGAACCGAGAATGGCTATTTTTTTCTTTTCCATGCACTAATACTTTAAGGAATGTTTTTTTATTGTTTCAAGCAAGACAGTTTGTGCATCACGGTAATTCTTAATTTGAATATAGGTTCCTCCGGATATTTCGGCCAGTTGTTTCATACTTTTTTCCGTCCATTTTTCATTTTTGACGCCAATCACCGAGATTTTGATATTTTTTCTTGCAGCTTTTTCGGCTATGTTGATGAGATCCCTGTCACCCTTCTCAAGGTTGAAAGCACCGTCTGTTGCTATAAAAATTTGATTGTTGCCCTGATCAATAAAATGTTTTAGGCAAATATCGTAGGCCTTTTTCAATCCTTTGGCCCCGGCTGTATATCCTCCCGCACTAAGGTCCTGAATGGTTTTGATAAATGGTTCTTTTGTTGTCACCGGCATGCCCTCTAACAATACCTCGGTTTCAGAGGCGTACGTCACAATAGACAATTTGTCGATGGGTCTAAGAATATTGACCAATTCGATCATGGCGGTTTTTAACAAATCCAGCCGTCCTTGTTGCTTCATCGATACAGAAACATCCAACAAAAACACAATATTATTGGGCGCATAACGATTGGGGTCCAAAATCTCTTTATTGTCGTCGGTATTAATTTCGCTTTCTACTTCAACCGTCACAGAATCATCTTGTTTGAGGGAATCTTTTTTCATGTTCAATGGCGTGAGTTCGACCACCACATTTCTGTCTTGCTCACTCAGATCTATGGCCAGCTCCTCGGTTTGATAACCCGCGCATTGAAAAATCACATAGAAGTTGTCGCCGGGCAGTTTCAACAACTTTTTTCCCATAAGGTCTGTTTTTCCTGTTTTGTATTCAAGGCCATCCCATAACACCAATATTTGTGTATTGGGAAGAGGAGTACGTGTAAACTTATCGACCACATCAAGTTCCAAATACCTGAAAATCTGACCGGTGAACAATTCGCCTGTATGAAAATCCGGGACCTCGAGCGTTGCTGCAGGATCGGGAGTTTTCACTGTTCCTTCCACCGTCAGTATAATTGGTTCGTTTAAAATATCAATCCAAATTTTTATGTCTTTCTTAAATGTTTCTTTTCTTTTTGGAACAAACTTTACGCGTAAAAATACGCTACTGTCGGGCAAAATTTCTTTTGCAGACAAACGATAGAATATACCATAGGGCTCCTCAATTTTTTTTATTTGGGCCTTGGTTTTTCCCGCATTTGTCAATTTAAAATCTATCACAGTGGATTTGCCGGGAACTATTTCCCCAAAATTAAAATTGGATTTATCGTAGACAATTTGTGCGTCCAACGGAAGCATACAAATGGTCAAAATCCAAAATAACCATGTTTTATATTTTATATTTTTCCAGTTCATCGGCTATATTTCTATTATTTGCCAGGCGAGGCAACTTGTTTTGTCCACCAAGTTTGCCAATTGATTTCATGTATTCGGTAAATGCACTTTTTCTCACAGGGGTAATGACCAAAGTCCGCAACATATTACCGGTGCGCAGGTCTTTATAGTAAACATTTTTTTGTTGCAAATACTCATCGATCAATTGGGCAAATCGCTCCAAATTCGAGGGTGGTTGCTCAAACTCAATATACCATTGATGATAAGGCAAGCCCCCTTCGGGTGGATTGACCTGAGGTGCCACATGAAACTCGTTTACTGCACATGATTCTGCATTGAGTGCCATTTTCAACGCTTCTTCCACCTCTTCGGCTATTACGTGCTCCCCAAATGCCGAAATAAAATGTTTCACACGTCCAGAAACGATAATTTTATGCGGATATTTCGATACAAATTTTACAGTATCTCCTATCGAATAGGCATAAAGACCTGCATTGGTCGTCATGATAACGGCATAATTTTTATTTAATTCCACCTCATCAATGGTCAATCGCCGGGCACCAGGGTTTTCGTATTCTTCCAAAGGAACAAATTCAAAAAATATTCCTTTATCAAGAACCATCAACAAAGAGGGGTCATGTTGTTTGTTTTGAAAAGCGATAAAACCTTCCGATGCGGGATATGTTTCGATACTGTCTACCTTTCCACCAATCAGTTGTTCAAACCGTTTGCGATATGGTTCGAAATTGACGCCTCCGTATACGAAAAGCGAAAAATGAGGAAAAACCTCTTTTATGTTTCTTTTACCCGTTTTTTCGAGAATCCGCTCAAAATACATTTGCACCCAGGGGGGGATGCCACTGATGAGCGTCATTTTCTCGGGCAAAGTTTCATTGATGATGGCATCGATCTTTTGTTCCCAATCTTCGATACAATTCGTTTCAAAAGAAGGCAATCTGTTTCTTTGAAGGTAAGCCGGCACATGATGCGCCACAATGCCCGACAATCTGCCGGTTGGAATCCCGTTGATTTTATCCAGTTTAGGACTTCCTTGCAAAAAAATCATTTTTCCGTTGATAAACGAAGTGTTGCCTGTATCGGCTATGTAGCTTAACAATGCATTTCTTGCCGAATCAATATGGTTTGAAATAGAATCGGATGAAATGGGAATATATTTCGTACCACTGGTAGTGCCGGATGTTTTGGTCAAATACAAGGGCATGCCGGGCCACAAAACATCTTTCTCTCCGGCTTTCACTCTGTCTATGTAGGGCAAAAATTGCTCATAATCCTTGATGGGCACTGCTTGTTGAAATTCTTTCACATTGGACACCTCATCCAAATGATGATCACGTCCGAAAACCGTGCTGCGGGCTTTCGACAAAATCTTTTCGAACTCCCGTTTTTGCACCTCTCCGGGAATTTTTGATTTTGATTCAAGTATCTTTGCCACATTATTGGCCCATATTTTGGCAACCCATTCTTTCAGCATCATTCAAATATTATGTAAGAAGCCGGATCAACAGGATTTCCATTGTGCCACAATTCAAAATGCAAATGCGGACCTGAAGTGTTTTCCCCTTTGTTGCCCACCAACGCCACCGGTTCTCCGGTTCTCACTTCGTCACCTTTTTTCTTAAGCAAAGCACCACAATGCATATAGAGCACTCACCCAATTATCTTTATGTTGAATCAACAACACATATCCGTTTTCGATAGTCCATTCGCCAAAAATAACCTTTCCGTCAAATACGGCATTAATCATAACATTTTCTTTTGATGGAATATCCACACCAAAATGCAGATTCCGGGGATCAAAACCATTGCTGATCATACCTTTGAGAGGTGCAAAAAAATTAATCTCATCTTTTTTGATGACCGGACTAAACAAAACACTGTATTTTTCTTCTGTTTCCACAAAATTTCTAAAACCTGTGTCGGTTGGCATCAAATCCGACAAGGTAATTTGCCTGTCAACCATTGTATCAACCGACACGTAAAACCCAAAGCTGTCTACCTCACCCAATAATATTCGCTTTAACTGTAACAAATATAGATTTTTTTCCTCTATGCTCGATTCTAACGAATCTATTGCCATGTTCAATTTCACCAATTCTTTTTTGTAATCGACCGTGGGATAACCGGGTATGTATCTTTTCAGTGAAGTGTAATAAACAAGGGCAAAACCCGCCGACATTGACAAAATGATAAGTAATCCGGTCAACAAAATAATATTCAAAGGAGAAAGTTTGATAGAGAATTTTTCTTCCCAAGTTTCGATATTCAATATGGACACTTTATATTTAGTGCCCAATTTCGATACTTTTTTCTTTTTATTCTTTTTAATCACCATAATCAAGGTTGCGAAATTACACGTAATTTTTTTGTGGTTTTCATTTAACTTTTTTTATTCATGTTAAAATCTATTCTTTTAAAAATTTCTTTACTTTGCCCAAAAGGTATTTCATGTCATCGACCAAATATATTGCTAAAATTAATGACCAATCCTATGAAATAGGATTCAAAGAAAAGCTTTCTGGAAATTTTTCAATCAACGGAATCGACAAAAACGCCGATATAGTAAAAATCTCCGACCGTGAGTTTCAATTTATCGTCGACGGACGGGTTTGTCATTTTTTATTGCAGGAATTTAATGCGGAAGAAAAAACTATCAAATTGATCCATGACCACCGAATTTTGGAAATTTCTCTGAGCGACCCTTACGATCAACTATTACAAAGCTTAGGGATGGAAGCTGCCGCTGCGAAGGTGACCGATCTTAAAGCTCCTATGCCCGGGTTGGTCATAAAAATTCTGGTTTCTCCCGGTCAAGAAGTCAAAAAAGGAGATTCATTGATCATTCTTGAAGCGATGAAAATGGAAAACATTTTAAAATCGTCGGGCGAAGGTGTGATTCACGAAATTAAAGTAAAAGAAAAAGATAGTGTGGAAAAAAATCAAATTTTGATTACATTTAAATAATGAAAATATGAAAACTAAAAAAATTTTATTGTTGGCAATTATAGCGCTTTCCGTTGTGTCATGTCAACAAAACAAAACGGAAGAACAAGTCGAGAGACAATATGCCAAAGTAGCTTCAGAACCGTTAAAATGCGAGTATCAATGGGTCCCCGGCCAATTCGATTTGAAATGGACTGCATTTAAATTTACTGAAAAAGCGCCCGTAAGTGGGAAATTTGATTCTATCAGAGTGGAAGTATCTACCGAGCAATCTTCAAATCCGGCAGACATTCTTAAAGGTGCAAAGTTTCAAGCATGGACATCATCTATCAAATCGGGTGATGCCGGACGGGATCAAAAAATTATTCAATTTTTCTTCGGAACATTTCAAAAAAAGGATCTTATTGAAGCGCAGGTAGACAGTGTTGGAGACAAAATTGCCCTATTGTCTTTAAATTTGAATGGCATCACACAGCCGGTTGAAGCGAAATGGCAGATGCAACAAGACACATTGATCCTTTCATGCAGTATATCTCTCGAAAAATTTAATGCTTTGGGATCAGTAAAATCATTAAATGATGCATGCAAAGACCTGCATACCGGTCCCGACGGCAAAAGTATGCTTTGGCCTGAAGTCAGCATAGAAGCAAGGGCAAAACTCAACAAAATATGCGAATAATTTGTTTAATTGCTTTCGTTTACCTTGTTTATTCATGCAACGAAAACAACTCTGCCCGTAATCATTTAAACACTTCTCCCCATGCAGAACTTAGCAACGAGGATAACACAGACACTTTTGAAATGTTTTTGCAAGACACCGGCTATGTTAACAATCCATATACACTTGTTTATGATCATACTCACAACCATGTCTCCCAAAAATTAAAATTAAAGACAATTGCCCAAAACGAACATCAACTCTACCTTGAATTTTTTCCCATCCCGAACGCGACAAAATATATTTTGACCTACAACGGAATTTATTATGAATCGGGCAAGCCATCATTCAAAATCGGTGCCCCGGCCATGCGTCATCTAATTTGGGCATTTGCTATGGTCAATCAAAATCAAGTAAGCGAAAACTATATTTATAGTCCCGATGAACTTACAAAAGATGAATATCTTTCGAATTTTTCACCGTTGATTTTTTTGGCTATGCCCGATACTATGTTTGTATCGCCCGGAGATACTTTAGTTTTACCGCTTTATTTTTATCCCGAAAAGGATTTTTCCGGAAAATACAAAACATTGTTATATGTCAATCAAAAAGAAGAAATCATAAAAGCTCCCCTCAAGGGTATCATCTTCCACCATCCGGGAAAATATTCTTTAAAATTCAAAATTTTTGATGTAAATTTACAACCGGTAGTTGCTCCATTTAGCGAAACCACTTCTAAAACGATTATTGTTGAACAACAAAATACGTGAACTATGCCGGGAAAAAGATTTTATCAACATTTGGCACATTTATTTTATGCCATAGCATCGGCCGATAATATGATTAAAGAAAAGGAATTGCAAACCATCATACAAGATGTAAAGTCAGTTTGGGCCCCAGAAGAAAAAGAAGTTGACGAATTTGGAGAGGATACGGCCTTGCAAATAATTACGGTGGTTGATTGGCTTGTGGAAAATGGAATAAAAAGCGAACATGCCTACAAAGATTTTGAGGAATACTACCACGAACACACATCTCTATTCAACAACGAAAGAAAAAATAAAATTTTAAAAACTTGTGAAAAAATCGCTCAATCATTTGCAAGTGTTAACAACAAAGAAAAGATAATGTTGGAAAAAGTAAAAAAATTATTCTCTGCAAATGCTTAGTATTGCAGCACCAAAATTTGCAAGGTTTGAACAAATCATACATCATCACCCCCAAAAATATACAATACCATTTATTGGACCTTATCTACCCAATGGAAAGACATCATGTACTTGCCATAGCCACTTATTTGAAAGATTTTCAACTGGCTGTTTTTATTGAAAAAATTTTCCAATGCACTTTTGAAAAAAAATACTTTCCGGTCAATACCAAAAGTAAAAAAAACTTTATCGAGCCCCCGGTAATTTCTACATACATCAATCAAGAATTTTTAATGCAAAATCCAAATGAAGAGGCAGTGTGCTCAAAAATTTTGTTGTTGCAAAATCAAATCGACACCCAAATTTTCATATACAAAAAATTGAAATCTTTGCCATATTTTTTGATTCTTGACCCTGTAATTATACAAAACAACATGGACGATTATCTAAACAAACTCAAATCAAACCCGGAAATTCTTTTAATTAAGGAAATGGATAACGAAGGAAAAGAAAATATAATTAAAAATTTATTAATCTTATGCAAGAGTTGAAAAAGACAAAAATTGTGGCCACCATCGGACCGTCATCATCATCTAAACAAGTGTTGCGAGATATGATGAAAGCCGGCATGAATGTTTGCCGTTTAAATTTTTCACATGGCAACTACGATGAACTAAGTCAAATCATTCATACCATTCGTGAAATAAATGAGCAAGAAGGTATATATACTGCTATTTTGGCCGATCTACAAGGCCCCAAAATACGAATAGGCGAATTGTCCGATGGAGGATTCGAACTAACCGAAGGAGACCTCTTGGTCTTTGTAACGCATGATGACACAGGAGACAAAAACGGAGTATTGATCAATTACGAAAATTTCCCAAAAGATGTCAAAAAAGGTGACCGTATTTTGTTGGATGACGGTAAGATAGTGATGGAAGTTGAAGAATCGAATAAAACAGACAGAGTGGTGGCCCGTTGTATCAACGGCGGATTTCTTTCGTCTAAAAAAGGAGTCAATTTGCCCAATACTTCCATTTCCTTACCATCACTCACACCAAAAGATCTCAAAGATCTCGACTTTGCCCTTGATCATGATGTGGATTGGATAGGACTTTCATTTGTTCGCACGGCACGGGATATAATCGAACTGAAACATATCATCAACGACCGTCAAAAATTTTCAAAAATCATCGCCAAAATCGAGAAACCTGAAGCTATCAGAGAGTTTGACGACATACTCAAATATACCGATGGCGTGATGGTGGCACGTGGAGACCTCGGTGTAGAAATTCCCATAGAAGAAGTGCCTATGATCCAAAAAGAATTGGTCAGAAAATCCATGGCTGCCGGTAAACCCGTTATCATTGCCACCCAAATGATGGAAAGCATGATCACCAACCTCACCCCCACCAGGGCAGAAGTGACCGATGTAGCCAACGCCGTGCTTGATGGCGCCGATGCCTTGATGCTGAGTGCTGAAACTTCCGTGGGAAAGCATCCTGTAAAAGTTATCGAAGCCATGACACGTATTATTCGCGAAGCAGAAAAAGAAGAAAACATTTACCATAAAGAGTATCCCCCACAATTTGAAAGCGAAAGGTTTATATCCGACTCCATTTGCTTTAATGCTTGCCGTCTGGCCCAAAGAGTCAAAGCCAAAGCCATCATCAGCATGACCCATTCGGGATACACCGGATTGAAAGTTGCCAGTTTCAGACCCAAAGCTCTAAATTGCGTATTTACCGGCAATCCCCGTTTGCTCACACAACTATCACTCGTATGGGGAACACATGTTTTTTATTACGACAAGTATGTAAGCACCGACCATACGATTGCCGACATAAAATACATTTTAAAGAAAAAAGGATATCTCGAAGAAAAAGACCTGGTCATCAATATCGCCAGTATGCCTATCGCCGAAAAAGGAATGACCAATATGTTAAAACTTAGCTATGTTGATTAAATAAAAGAATATATGAAAAAGAATGCCTTAAATATCAAATTGTTGAAAAAAATCAGCGAAACTCCCGGCGCTCCGGGCTTTGAAGACCGTATCAGAAAAGTAGTTCTGGACGAATTAAAAGATCTGGCCGACGAAGTTAAAGTGGATAACATGGGCAATGTCATAGCCATAAAAAAAGGAACCAAAAACAAAAAAATTATGGCTGCCGCCCATATGGATGAAATCGGTTTTATTGTTACCCATATTGACGACAACGGATTTGTGTTCTTCCATACTTTGGGTGGATTTGACCCCAAAACATTAACCGCACAAAGAGTGATTGTTCACGGAAAAAAAGATTTGATTGGTGTGATGGGCTCTAAACCCGTGCACGTGATGAAGCCCGAAGAAAAAACCAAAATGCCTTCCACTACCGAATTTTTCATAGACCTCGGACTCCCTAAAAAAGAAGTCGAAAAGTGGATAGAAATAGGTAATCCCATAACCCGGGAAAGAGAATTGATCGAAATCGGGGACTGCATCAACGGAAAATCGTTGGACAACCGTATATCTGTCTTTATCCTACTAGAAGCTTTAAGAATGATTAAAGGTAAAAAAATACCTTACGACTTTTATGCCGTATTTACAGTACAAGAAGAAGTCGGTATCCGTGGGGCACAAGTGGCCGCACTGAAAATTCAACCCGATTTTGGTATTGGCATCGACACAACCATAGCCTATGATGTGCCGGGAGCAAAACCACAAGAAAAAGTAACCTCCCTTGGCAACGGAGTGGCAATAAAAATCATGGACTCTTCGGCTATTTGCGATTATCGCATGATTCAATTCATGAAACAAGAAGCGCAAAAACATAAAATCAAATGGCAGGCCGAAATACTTCCCGCAGGAGGAACAGACACAGCAGGTATCCAAAGAATGACGGCAGGAGGAGCCATTACCGGCGCAATCTCAATACCCACAAGACATATACATCAGGTAATCGAATCGGTTCATAAGGAAGATGTGGCCGAAGCCATAAAATTATTGGCATACTGCATCGAAGACATCGACAAGTTTGATTGGAGCTTTTGATTAATTACGGAAAAAGCTATTTTTTTAATGAAAAAAAATCTTTGCCCATAGACCAAGAAAAATAAATTCAACAAAAGATTGTTTAAAAATTGTAAGATTAAAAAAAATGTTCTAAATTTGCCGCCCTAATTTAAAACAACAAAACAGGTGAAAACGTTAAGTTACAAAACAGAGCACGCCAAAAAAGAAGCAGTTCAGCCCAATTGGTTGCTGATCGATGCCGAAAACCAAACTTTAGGCCGTTTGGCTTCAATGGTGGCTTTTTTATTGAGAGGCAAGCATAAAGCCATTTACACCCCGAATGTCGATTGTGGTGATCATGTGGTGATAATCAACGCCGAAAAAATCCACCTTACCGGCAAAAAGTGGGACCAAAAAGAATATATCCATTACACCGGCTACCCGGGTGGGCAAAGAATAGCCACGGCCAAAGAAGTGTTGGCAAAGAAACCTGTGGCACTTATCGAAGATGCCGTCAAAGGAATGTTGCCCAAAACGAGATTGGGGCGCGCCATGTTTAGAAAACTTCACGTTTATACCGGCCCCGAACATCCTCATGAGGCCCAACAACCTAAAAAAATTGAATTAAAAGAAATCAAACAAAAAGATATTAAATAATGACAGAAACCATGGACAGAATCGTAACCATTGGACGCCGCAAAACTTCTGTAGCCAGAGTTTATATGACAAAAGGAAGCGGTAAAATCATCGTAAATGATGTTGACTACAAGGATTATTTCAAAACCTTGGTACATCAATACAAAGTCAATCAACCCTTTATGGTGACTTCCACCTTAAACCAATTTGATGTAGTCGCCAAAATAGACGGAGGCGGCATCACCGGACAGGCCGAAGCATTGCGTCTGGGTATTTCAAGAGCATTATTGAAATATAACGAAGAGTTTAAACCTGTTTTGAAAGAACACGAATTGTTGACTCGCGACCCCCGCAAAGTGGAACGTAAAAAACCGGGACGCAAAAAAGCCCGTAAGAGATTTCAATTTAGTAAACGTTAACGAAGGTTTAGCATCTAAACATTCCGGACCTTATATATTAAGCTACCGGAATGTTGCTTAACACTTCAAGAAAAATAACATAAAGTTAAGTCAAAAAGAAAGTAAACCTAAAATTATGACAAAACCAACTTTTGAAGAATTACTTGAAGCAGGCGTCCACTTTGGTCACCTGAAAAGTAAATGGAACCCGAAAATGGCACCGTATATTTTTATGGAAAAAAACGGTGTCCACATCATCGATTTGTATAAGACCATTGCAAAACTTGAAGAAGCATGCAATGCGTTAAAGCAAATTGCCAAATCGGGTAGAACCATCCTGTTTGTTGCTACTAAAAAGCAAGCCAAAGAAATTTTGGAAGAAAGGGTAAAACCCTTAAACATGCCTTATGTGACCGAACGTTGGCCGGGCGGTCTCCTTACCAATTTTGTCACCATCCGCAAGTCCATCAAAAAAATGGCCAACATCGACGAAATGATTAAAAATGGCACTTTTGATACCCTTTCCAAAAGAGAACGTTTGCAAATTACCCGCCAAAGAGCCAAATTGGAAAAAGATTTTGGCAGTATTGCCAATATGGTGCGTTTGCCTTCGGCTTTATTTATCGTAGATATTAAAAAGGAGCACATCGCCGTGGCCGAAGCTCGCCGTTTGAACATCCCTATTTTTGCCATGGTAGACACCAATTGCGACCCTACCCTGGTAGATTTTGTCATACCGGCCAACGACGATGCCTCAAAATCCATAGCAAAAATTCTTGATTACGTGTGTGAGGCCGTCAAAGAAGGACTTGCAGAAAGAAAAGCCGAAAAAGGGGAAAAAGCAGAAGAAACACCAAAAACCAAAAAGGCAGAAAAAGTGGAAATACCCAAACCTAAAAAACCTGCTTCTAAAAAAACAACTAAATCAACAAAAGAAAACGAATAATTTAAATTAAACACTATGGCAACAATCACCGCAGCAGATGTAAACAAACTCCGTCAAATGACAGGAGCCGGAATGATGGACTGTAAAAAAGCACTAATGGAAAGCGATGGAGATTTTGAAAAAGCCATCGAAATTCTCAGAAAAAAAGGGCAAAAAGTTGCGGCCAACAGAAGCGACCGTGAAGCCAAAGAAGGCTTGGTACTTGCCAAAACCAACAACGATAAAACAAAAGGATTTTTGGTGGTGGTTAATTGTGAAACCGATTTTGTTGCCAAAAATGACGAATTCAGATCATTTGCCGAAAGAGTGCTTGATATAGCCATCAATCAAAATATTTCAGATTTAGAAACTTTAAAACAACAAGCCTTTGATTCCGAACTCAAAGTAGCCGACAAAGTGATAGAACTGATCGGAAAGATCGGTGAAAAAATTGATCTGAATGAAGTAGCCATGATCGAAGGTGAATACGTGGTGGCTTACAATCACCCCGGCAATAAATTGGCTTCGATGGTTGCCTTCAATATGAAAGGAGAAAAAATTGAAGAACCGGCAAAACAAATTGCTATGCAAATAGCAGCCATGAACCCCATTGCCATCGACAAGGACTCAATTCCTTCGGATGTGATCGAAAAAGAACTTGAAATTGCCAAAGAACAAGTGCGTCAGGAAGGCAAACCGGAAGAAATGGTCGAAAAAATTGCACAAGGCAAACTCAATAAATTTATCAAAGAAAACACCTTGCTCGGTCAACAATTTATTTCAAATGACAAGCAAACCGTTGAGCAATACCTTAAGTCAATCGACCCGAATTTAAAGGTGCTGGCTTTTAAACGGGTGATGTTAGGTTAACACCCCGATAAATGAAAAAGAGAGAAGGAAAAACTTCTCTCTTTTTTTTTTAATAATTTTACCTGTATGAAATATAAACGTGTATTATTAAAATTAAGCGGAGAAGCCCTTATGGGGCAAAAAGAATTTGGCATCGACGAAAATCAACTTTCGTTATATGCTGAAGAAGTAAAGTCTATTGTAGATTTAGGTGTTGAAGTAGCCATTGTCATTGGCGGAGGAAATATCTTCAGAGGAATTCAGACCAAAAATAGCGGAATCATAGACCGTGTGCAAGGCGATTATATGGGTATGCTTGCCACCATTATCAATGGCATGGCATTGCAATCGGCTCTCGAATCAAAAGGAATCAAAACTCGTCTGCAAACGGCAATCAATATGGAACAAATTGCCGAACCATTTATTCGCCGCAGGGCTATACGCCATCTGGAAAAAAAACGTGTAGTGATTTTTGGCGCCGGCACAGGTAACCCCTATTTTACCACCGACACAGCCGCAACCCTTAGAGCCGTCGAAATTGAAGCCGACGTTATTTTAAAAGGAACAAAAGTTGACGGCATCTATTCTGACGACCCTATGAAAAACAGTAATGCAGTTAAATACGACTTTCTTACCTTTGATGAGGCCTACAATAAAGGACTTAAAATAATGGACATGACTGCCTACACCATGTGTAAAGAAAATAATTTGCCCATTATCGTTTTTAATATCAACGAACCGGGATCACTCAAAAAAATTGTAATGGGAGAAGATATCGGCACTCTGGTTAAAAACGGGAATTAATCATGCCAACCATCGATATTCATACACACATCATTCCTGATCAACAACCCGATTGGGCCCAAAAATTTGGATATCCGGGTTTTATCCGGCTCGATCATCATAAGCCATGTTGTGCCCGAATGATGAAGGGCGATCAATTTTTCAGGGAAATAGAAGAAAATTGTTGGAATCCCGAAGCCCGTATCAACGATTGCCGTCATACCCATGTAGACATACAAGTTTTGTCTGTCATACCGGTTACTTTCTATTATTGGGCAAAACCACAAGATACGTTGGCTGTATCGAGATTTCAAAATGAATATATTGCCAAAACGGTTGATAGATATCCTGGTCACTTCATAGGTCTGGGCACAGTACCCATGCAGGATCCTGCACTGGCAGCAAAAGAATGCGAAAATATCCGCAAAATGGGATTGAAAGGCATCGAAATAGGCAGCCACATCAACGATATGAATCTTGACGACAAGAGATTGTACGAATTTTACGATGCCTGTATCGAAAACGATTTGGCACTTTTTGTACACCCATGGGATATGATGGGACAAGAACGCATGAAGAAATATTGGTTACCCTGGCTTGTGGGCATGCCTGCAGAAACCTCCCTGGCAATTTGTTCAATGATTTTCGGTGGCATTTTCGACAAATTCCCCAAATTAAGAGTAGCATTTGCCCACGGTGGAGGCAGTTTCCCGGCTACCATTGGCCGTATAGAACACGGCCATAAAGTCAGACCCGATTTAGTGGCAATCGATAATCCAAACAACCCACGCAACTATATTGGTAGATTTTGGATTGATTCTTTAGTCCATGATATTAATATCTTGAAATATTTAATCAACCTGATGGGCGCCGAAAAAATTGCCCTTGGCAGCGATTATCCTTTTCCATTGGGCGAACATGAACCGGGCAAAATGATCAAAGAATCAGACCTCGAGAACGAAACCAAAGAATGGTTATTATGGAAATCTGCCACACAATGGCTCAATCTCGACACAAATCAATTTTTGCAGTAAAATGTTACAGCCCGATCAAATTTATTTAATTGACAAGCCAGTCCATTGGACTTCATTTGACGTGGTCAAATTTGTCAAACGGCATCTTCAACAACATTTCAAAAAAAAAATCAAGGTAGGACATGCCGGCACATTAGACCCGTTGGCCACAGGATTGTTGATTGTTTGCACAGGAATAAAAACCAAAGAAATTACTAAACTGACACCACTCTCAAAAACATACACAGGCACAATTGAAATAGGGAAAACAACTCCCAGTTTCGATCTTGAAACAGCCTTCGATCAAATCAACGACTATTCTTCCATAACCGTTCAAGACATCCTAAACGTGGCTAAATACTTTACCGGTCAATACTTGCAAACTCCTCCCATATACTCCGCCAAACGAGTCGATGGCAAACGTTCCTATGAATTAGCCCGAAAAAATCAAAATCCGGATCTTAAACCCGTAGAAGTACATATTCATTCTTTCGAGATAACCCGGATGGCACTTCCCGAAATCGATTTCATCGTCGAAGTGAGCAAAGGCACCTACATCCGGTCACTTGCACATGATTTCGGGCAAAAATTAGGTTGCGGTGCTTATCTAAAATCCCTTAGACGAATCGCCATCGGTCAGTTTAACATAGAAAACGCCCTCACTCCCTCTCAATGGGCCGAACAATTTAATACTCCATGAAAACATCATATCGTCAATGGATAACTGTCAGCTACACGGTCAGATATCTCTTTTGATATAAAAACTATTGGCCTGATTTAACGCCGTAACAACCAAATCATTGACACACACATTTTCAGGCAAATGAATTACCCAATCCACAATATCGGCAATATCCTCGGCAGTCAAAGGTTGATACCCCTCATACACTTTTTTTGCACGCTCTTTATCGCCTTTAAACCGGACCAACGAGAACTCCGTCTCGGCAGCACCCGGGCATATGCCGCTCACTTTGATGCCATGTCTCAACAAATCTATCCGCATGGCCTTGGTTAAAGCATCCACAGCATGTTTTGTTGCACAATACACATTGCCTTTTTCATACACTTCTTTTCCGGCTGTAGAACCAATATTGACAATGTGTCGCCCTTTCTTTCCTTTCATCAATGGCAACACTGCTTTGGTTACATATAACAATCCTTTTACATTCGTGTCGATCATTTCATCCCAATCATCCAATGCAGCTTCATCAAAGTATTCCAATCCCGCTGCAAGCCCGGCATTATTCACCAAAACTTTGATATTTTTCCATTCATTGGGCAAGTCAGCTATTTTGTCAAACACATCTTTTCGCATCCTTACATCGAGAGGCAAAGGCAAAAATCTATCCCCATATTTTTCTTCTATCTCTTTTTTCAACAAATCCAACCTATCCACTCTTCTACCTGTGCCAATAACATTCCATCCTTTCGAAGCCAAACGCAAAGCTATGGCTCTGCCAAAACCTGAAGTCACGCCTGTAATCATTGCAATATTTTCCATCATTCTAAACTTTTTTAAAATTTTTGTTCAACAAATTAATCAAAATTTTTATGATATTCAGTATTATTGTTGTCAAGCAAAATCAAAAACGAAAGGATTTATATAAAAATTACATTTGTCCGATAAAAATCAAAAGTAGTAATTTTATTTATCGAAAGTATTGATTTTATTGAGGTTGTTTTTTTAATTTGAAATGTCCCCCCCTTTTTTTACTCTATGTTTTGTCAGATATTAAATGAAAGCTGACCGTTGGGTGGTTGGTTTTCATTTTTCCAATCTTTCTCAGAATTCTCAAGAAATTTTATTAAATGTATGTAGTTGAACAAATGTAAGATGATCGCAGGTATCAAACTTTTTTACAAACTATTTTTTGTCGGACAATAGTGATTTTTAATAAAAAAACCGGGCAATACCCGGTTTTTTTTATTTTTATTTCTTAAATCTCCTATTCATTTTCATAGGTCAATTTTGCCCATAAAAATTCACGATTCATTCTGGCAATATTTTCCAATGAGATTCCTTTCGGACATTCCACCTCACAAGCACCCGTATTGCTGCAATTGCCGAATCCTTCCTCGTCCATCTGCCTAACCATATTTAATACTCTGCGTTTGGCCTCAACCCTACCTTGTGGTAATAAGGCGAGATGCGAAACCTTGGCAGCAACAAATAGCATAGCCGACGCATTTTTACAAGCCGCCACACATGCCCCACACCCAATACATGTAGCAGCGGCAAATGCTTTATCTGCATCTTCTTTGGGTACAGGTATGTTATTGGCATCCTGAGCGGCACCTGTATTGACAGAAATATACCCTCCTGCTTGTATAATCCTGTCAAAAGCACTTCTGTCCACCACCAAATCTTTAATCACCGGAAATGGCTTTGCTCTCCATGGTTCTATGACAATGGTATCACCATCCTTGAAAGACCGCATATGTAACTGGCATGTGGTTACCCCTCTCTGAGGTCCGTGAGGACGACCGTTGATCACCAGGGAGCACATGCCACATATTCCTTCTCGACAATCGTGGTCAAAAGCCACAGGTTCTTCTCCTTTGGCAATCAACTGCTCATTTAAAACATCAAGCATTTCTAAAAACGACATATCCGGAGAAATGCCGTCGATCGTATAATCTACGAATCTTCCGGTGTCGTCGGCATTTTTTTGACGCCATATTTTTAAAAACAGTTTCATAATCTTTTTTATTTATAACTACGTTGTGCCAATTTAATATTTTCAAAAACCAAAGGTTCTTTGTGCAATTCAGGCGGCGAATCGGGTCCTTTATATTCCCAGGCCGCTACATAAGCGTAGTTTTCATCATCACGTTTTGCCTCTCCGTCTTCTGTTTGATATTCTTCTCTGAAGTGTCCGCCACAACTTTCGTTTCTGTGTAATGCATCGATACACATCAACTCGCCAAGCTCCAAAAAGTCGGCAACGCGGCCGGCTTTATCTAACTCCGGATTATATTCAGTATCCGATCCGGGCACCCTCACTTCTTTCCAAAACTCTTCCCTTATCTGTCTGATCTCTTCAATGGCTTCTTTCAATCCTTTTTCGTTTCTTGACATGCCACATTTGTCCCACATTACTTTTCCAAGACGTTTGTGGAAATAATCCACACTTTTTGAACCCTTATTGTTGATGAAAAAGTTTATTCTGTCTCTTACCGCTTTTTCGGCTTCGTCAAATTCAGGTGTGTCGGTTGGAATTTTTCCTGTACGGATTTCATCGGCCAAATATTCTCCAATGGTATATGGAATAACAAAATACCCATCGGCCAATCCTTGCATCAACGCTGATGCACCAAGACGGTTTGCACCATGGTCGCTAAAATTGCACTCACCCAGCGCATACAAACCCGGAATGGTAGTCATCAAATGATAATCTACCCAAAGCCCACCCATGGTATAGTGTACGGCAGGATAAATTTTCATCGGCGTAACATATGGATCGTCACCTGTGATTTGTTTATACATATCAAACAGGTTGCCGTATTTTTCTTTGATAATTTCTTTTCCAAATTCAAACAATTGTTCCTCTGTGGGATTTTCAATGCCTCTTTTGTGGGCTTCCATTTTACCGTATTTATATTTGAGGTTATAGGAAAAGTCCAAAAACACGGCCTGCCCGGTGGGGTTCACTCCAAAACCGGCATCACATCTTTCTTTGGCCGCTCTTGAAGCTACATCCCTCGGCACCAGATTTCCAAACGCTGGGTAACGTCTTTCTAAATAATAATCTCTGTCTTCCTCGGGAATATCATTGGCCGTTTTTCTTCCTTCTCTTATCGCTTTAGCATCTTCCAGTTTTTTCGGCACCCATATTCTTCCGTCATTTCTCAATGATTCAGACATCAATGTCAATTTACTTTGATGGTCTCCCGACACAGGAATGCAGGTAGGATGTATTTGTGTAAAACAAGGGTTTGCAAAGAACGCCCCTCTTTTATATGCTTTCCATGCAGCACTACAGTTGCTTCCCATGGCATTGGTCGAAAGATAGTATACATTGCCATAACCTCCGCTACACAACAATACCGCATGGGCTGAATGTCTTTCAAGTTCTCCGGTAACCAAATTGCGGGCAATAATTCCTCTTGCTTTACCGTCAATTACCACAATGTCCATCATCTCATGACGGCTAAACATCTGCACCGTTCCTTTGGCAATCTCTTTTGAAAGTGCGGAATAAGCGCCCAACAACAATTGTTGTCCGGTCTGTCCTGCGGCATAAAATGTTCTTTGCACCTGAGTACCGCCAAATGAGCGATTATCCAACAATCCTCCATATTCCCTTGCAAAAGGCACACCCTGGGCAACACATTGATCAATGATATTTGCCGACACTTCTGCCAATCGGTATACGTTGGCCTCTCTCGAACGGTAATCGCCTCCTTTAATTGTATCATAAAACAAACGGTAAACACTGTCACCGTCGTTTTTGTAATTTTTGGCAGCATTGATTCCTCCTTGCGCTGCAATAGAGTGAGCTCTCCTCGGCGAATCCTGAAAACAAAACACCTTCACATTATACCCCAACTCGGCCAATGTAGCTGCAGCCGATGAACCGGCAAGTCCCGACCCAATAACAATCACATCCAACAAACGTTTGTTTGCCGGATTCACCAAACGACAGTGCGAACGAAAATATGTCCACTTTTGTTCGAGTGGGCCGGGTGGAATTTTTGCATCTAATTTTTTCATAGTATTTCCAATAATTTTTTAATGTGCAACATAATGATAAATAGCAATAACGGCAAAGCCTGCCGGTATCACAATGGCAAAAAAGTTTCCAAATGCCTTGATAAACGGTGTATATTTAGGATGTCTCAATCCGAATGATTGAAAAGCCGATTGAAATCCGTGTAATAAATGCAAAGACAAAAATATAAACGCTAAAATATATACTCCTACCCTCAACGGATTGGAGAATTCTTCTACCAACTCTTCATAATATCTGTACTCTCCTGCCTCATTCAATCCACTCATGTCACCCAACACATATTTTGTGTGCATTTCGGGAAACCAAAAATCTATAAAATGCAACAACAAAAATAACAATATTGTTATACCCGATATGATCATATTCTTCGACATCCAGGTAGCATTTGCCGTACCCGAAGAAACATTATATTTAATCGGACGGGCCGAACGGTTCTGTATCTCCAAAACAAACCCCATCACAAAATGAAATACCACTCCGGCCATTAAAATAGGTTGTAAAATAAATTGCACAAATGGATTGGTTCCCATAAAATGTGAAGCTTCATTAAAAGCATCGGCACTCACCACCGACAAAAAGTTAATGGTAAAATGCTGGGCTAAAAAAATAATCAAAAACAATCCCGAAGCAGCCATCCAATATTTCCTACCTAAAGAAGAACATTTCTTTTTCGACATAATTGCTTAATTTAAAGAACGCCACAAATGTAAATATTTTCATTTTTTTTGACCCGTAATGTTCAATAAATTTTCATTTTTTTATGGAAAATCCATTACTTTTTTCTCTATATATGAGAAACCAAAAATTTACCGCTATGAAAAAGTTAATTTTAATCCTATCGTTTTTAAGTGCCCTGTTTATAAACGCCCAAACAGGGGAAATCAGGGGCACGGTAAAGGATTCTTTGACCGGTGAACCTCTTATCGGTGCAAATGTTTATCTCTACAGGAACGGAATACCTATTGGCACTCAAACAGATATTGAGGGGAAATACGTAATTAAACCGCTGGATCCCGGTGTGTATTCTGTATTTATTGAAGCAATGGGCTATCAAAAAAAGGTTGTTGAAGGGGTGAAGGTAACCGCTGACAAAATTCAATTTATTCACGTAAATTTACCATTGAAATTCACCGATGAATTTGTTGTAATTTGTTACGATTGCAAGGAACCATTAATATCTCCGGATATGCCCGGCATGAAAATGATAGACGAATCCAGCATTAAATTAAGTCCGCTCAATCGGGACCCTCTATTGTTGCTGACTACTATCACAAGCGACATAAAAGTAAGCGAATCCGGTTCAAAAGAAATCATCATACGAGGTTCGAGACCCAATTCCAGTATTCTCTTTATCGAAAATATGAAAACTGACGATTTTAGTGCTTCTATTCCTGCTATAGCCATAGGAAACATCAAAATATACACCGGTGGCATTCCCGCACGCTATGGCGATTTTACCGGTGGTGTAGTGGCCATCGAAATGAAAAGTTATTTCGACTTAATAAGCAACCTGCCTAAAAAATAACACTTCCATGTGGCGGATATTCAAACATAAAAACTACCATAATCTTACCGATGAGGAACTGATAAAACGTTTAAGAACCAATCCTGAATGGCATCTTTGGAATGAACTCATCAGCCGCTATCAACATTTAATTTATGGTACTATCATGAAATATCTTGCCAACCCCGATGATGCCAAAGATGTTTTTATGGAAATTTTGGAAGATTATTTTGAGCAATTTCTAAAATATGAAATCCGCCACTTCCCTTCATGGATTTATCAATGCACCAAAAACTTATGCATCAGATATTTGGCCACAAGAAATAAGGATACCAAAAAACTTTTACAATACTTGGAATTAACACAACGCCATCAGGAATATACAAACGAACTAGAAACGGTGGTTGAATATTCTGACGAAGATTTGCATAAAGCCCTGCAAACTTTGAAGGTTGAGCAACGTGTTTGTATAGAATTGTTTTATTTACACAATAAAACATATCAACAAATTGCCGACTTAACCGGATATACATTGAAAGCTGTTAAAAGCCATATTCAAAACGGAAAACGTAACCTTAAAAATTTACTCACCAATGACAAAACACATTCATAACATAAAAAAAATATTTTCACCGGGGAGATGTTTGACCCCCGAAGAAATTGAAAAACTACTCTCCAATCAATGTTCTGATGTCGAACTCAATAAAATTCAACATCACTTGTCTGTTTGCCCATTGTGCAAAGACGCAGTGATAGGTTTGAAAAACCATCCCGGTTGGAAAAAAGATTTAGAACAAATTCAACAGGAAATACGCCATAAATTCAAGATACAAAAAATCAAAAAATTGGCTCTATTTTCAAGTTTGGGAATTTTGATGATTATTTCCTTGTTTCCTGTTTTTCAACATTTCAAAATTAACCCTCCACAAAAACAAAAAGATTTAATTTCATACGATTCTATTGAGCATTTCCAAACAGAGCCCATAAATCAACATGTTGATATCAATTCGTCATTGCCAGACCTGGCTGTTGAAAAAGACAATAATATTGCGGAATCTGACAAAAATTTTACTACAACAATACAAGATGACAACCGACAAGAATCTACCCATCCGGTGAATGACAGCATTGAGTTGCAACCAATGCAAAATTTGCCTGTGCCTTTGGATGAATTAAACAATTTTTCCTACAACACCGAATCTATCTCGAGTGATTGGAAGAACAAATATCAAAACCATTTTCCATTTCTCAAACTTGATTTTATAGGGAAATACAAAATTATCGACTACACAGACCAATATTTACAGGAAGCCTATGACCGGTACCTCAAAGAACGTTTGCTTGAAAACAATTCTCCGGATGATTCTTTATTATTTTCATTTGAAGATTTTTCGGTCAACAGAAAAATGCAATACAAAGAAGTGTTAAGCAATGCCATAAAGGAAATGGATAATCAAAGATACCTGGCTGCGCAAGAATTTTTTTCGGCTATTCTAGATAAACATCCCGGCGATTTAAATGCATGGTTTTATGGTGGACTTAATCAATATAAAAACAAAAATTACCGACTGGCCGAGAAATATTTTCTAAAAGTGTTGAACTCTCCCATACCTTTCTTTTATCAGGAAGCCGAGTGGTATTATGCATTATGCCTGTTAAAACAAGGCAAAACAGAAAATGCACGAAAGATTTTTCAAGAAATTGCAAAAAACAAAGGATTCTATAGCGAACCCGCGCGTCAGATGTTAAATCAAATGGATTAAACAGGAAACATCATCGGTATTTAAGCTTAATGCAATCTTTTCTACCTCAACCGTGAAATTATTTCGATGGATTTCGCAAAAACATTGTACGTGCCACTTATTTCACAGACAAATCACCAGGCATGGCTTACAAAAAAAGGTCTGCAAAATCGCTGCAGACCTTTTTTCTTTTTCTTTAATTTTCGATTTAATCATTCAATTTAGTGGTTTCTTCCAACTCATCCTTTGCTTTTGTTATTTCATCTTTTACCTGTTGACTTGCTTTTTTCATTTCATATATGCCTCTGCCAAACGACTTCATCATCTCGGGCACTTTGTTTGCCCCAAAAAAAATCAATACCACCAAAACTATAAGCAACAATTCTGAAAACCCGATGTCTAAAAACAATAGCATTTATTTACGGTTTTGGTTTTCTTCCAAATGTTTTGACAAATCATAAACCAACGGTGTGGCAATAAAAAGCGAAGAGTATGTACCTACCAAAATACCTATGAGAATGGCGAATATAAATCCTCTAATAACCACTCCTCCGAAAATAAAGATGATTAACAATACCAACAATGTAGTCATAGATGTATTGATGGTACGGCTTAATGTTGCATTTAACGAAGCATTGATGGTTTGGTCAAATGGAACTTTTTTATATGAAGGCAGGCCAAGATACTCCCTGATACGGTCAAAGACAACCACTGTATCGTTGATTGAATAACCCACCACGGTTAATATTGCCGCTATGAATGCCTGATCGATCTCCAACGAAAAGGGAAGTAACCCATAAAACAAGGAATATATGGACAATACTATCAATACGTCGTGAAACAATGCAACTGTTGCTCCCACTCCAAACTGCCATTTTTTGAAGCGGAACAAAATATACACAAATATAATCAACAAAGAAAAAATTACAGACCAAAAAGCCGCTGTTTTTATGTCATCGGCTATGGTAGGTCCTACCTTTTGAGTTTCTAAAATTTCATAATTGGCGTTCAATTTATTCAAGCCCTCTTTTATTTTTTCCTCTGCGATGTTGTCTGCATTTTCATCATCAGAATCGATTAAAAAGGCTGTGGTGATTTTAACTGTATTTGGGGTGCCATATGTCTTCACTTCCGGCACATATGTGTTGCCTTTGTCATCTACTAACGTGGTTTTTAAAGCATTGACAATTTCTGTTGTCGGCAATACTTTGTCAAAACGAATCACATAAGTGCGTCCTCCTTTAAAGTCCACACCAAGATACAATCCTCTTACGACTAAAGAAACAATCCCAATCAGGATAATAGTCGACGATATTCCATAAAATATTTTTCTTTTTCCAAGAAAATCTATGTTGATATTTTGGAAAAGGTTTTGTGTGAATTTAGTGTAAAAATCTATCGACTTATTTTTATCTAATTGATAAGATATGATTAACCTGGTAATAAATATAGCTGAAAATAAAGATGTGAGAATACCAATAACCAAGGTTGTGGCAAAACCTTCGATAGGACCTGTACCAAACACCCATAAAACAATGCCCGTTAACAATGTGGTGATGTTACTGTCTAAAATTGAAGAATAAGCATTTTTATACCCCTCTTCTATGGCCAACCTTAAACTTTTGCCGGAACTTAATTCTTCACGTATCCTTTCATAAATAAGCACATTGGCATCTACAGACATACCGACTGTCAACACTATACCGGCAATACCGGGTAACGTCAAAGCCAGACTGGTGGATGCAAGTGCTCCAAGAATAAAGAAAATATTGGCAATCAATGCAACATCCGATATCAATCCTGCTTTGCTATAGTAAAAAATCATATAAGCGAAGACCAACAAAAGAGCTATGATAAAAGAAGTCAGACCGGCTTGTATTGACTCTTTACCCAAAGAAGGCCCAACAACTGCTTCTTGAACAATGCGTGCCGGAGCCGGCAATTTTCCACTTTTTAATATATTGGCTAAATCCTGGGCTTCTTCAATGGTAAAATTACCGGTAATTTGAGAAATACCTCCTGCTATTTCGGTTTGAACAGTAGGGAATGAATACACATGATTATCCAAAACTATGGCAATGCTTTTGCCAATATTGTCGCGTGTCAGCAATTTCCAAGCATTGGCTCCTGATGGATTCATCTTTAACTGCACCTCAGGTTTACCACCGAACTGACCAAAATCCTGGACTGCATCTACCACCACATCCCCTTCCAATGGAGCTTTCCCATCGCGACGAGTCACTTTAATAGCCACCACCTGCAAAAATTTCTTTTCTTCATCGTATGGTTTGGCCGTATAAAGCAATTTCAAATTTTTGGGTAATATTTTTTGCACCTCGGGCATGGCAAGATAACGATTTAACTTGCCGGTATCTTTAATGGCTATATATCCCACTACAGGACCTTCTTGATAGGTATATTGACCTTGTTCGTTTTGAAAAATGGCAGGACGTAATATGGCAAACAAAGGATTTTTCCTGGCAAACTCTTCAAATGTTTTTGCTGCAGCAGTATCAGAAGCCAGGCTGTCGTCTGTCGAAGTGGACGTTCCATCATTTTCTCCGGTCAATTCTTTTAGGAAATCATCTTCTGTATCTTTTCCGGTAGTATCTTGCGAAACGGCATTTCCGGTAATTTGTAAACTATCCGTAGCTTGCTTGTTTTCATTGGCAGTGGAATCACTTTTATTATCTGATTTGTATAAAATTTTTGCCAGACGGTCATTTACTTCAGCCAACTTGGGATAAATCTCTGCATTCTCATATGTTTCCCAAAATTCGAGTTTTGCTGTACCTTGCAACAATTTTCTGACTCTTTCTTTATTTTTTACTCCGGGCAATTCTACCAATATCCTGTCGGTTGCTTCCAATCTTTGTATGTTGGGCTGTGCTACTCCAAATTGTGATGTTCTGATATTTACTACTTGATACGTACGGTCTATTGCATCATTTGCTTCTTTTCTGAGATAAGCCAATACTTCTTCATTTGAAGCATCTCGAGACAGGTAATCTTTTGTCTGAGGAGAATAAAAATATTGAATCAACCGGCCATTGGGAACCTCTTTTTCAAATACCTCCCCAAAAACTGTGATAAAATCAAGATTGGAAGATTTTTTCTTTTCAATGGCTTTTTTGATAACTTTATTGAGCAGTGTATCTTTGGGATTATTGGCCAACCCTTTTACCACATCCTCCACAGCAACCTCCAGCACCACATTCATTCCACCCTTCAAATCCAAACCCAAGTTAAGTTCGTGCTTTTTCACTTCTTCATAAGTAAACCCAAATAATGGATATACTTTTTCTGTGGATACCGAATCAAGATAACGCTCCATCAACACGGGATCACCTTTGGCAAATTCATAAGCATCTTGTTCTACTTTGTTGGCCACCCAGGTGAACGAAAGCTGATATAAACTTGTTAATGCCAACAAAATGGTAAATACTAAAATTAATCCTCTGTTTTGCATGTATAAAAAATTTAGGGCTGCAAATATAGAATTTCGTCTCAATTATTACAAAATGAAAATGAAATGATTGATAGTTTTTTCAAAAATTTCTATTTATTGGTGTTTATTTCTTTTACAATTAAATTTAAATGCAATGTCAAGAATTTTATTTTTAAGAATTGAAAAAAACGTGCATTTTCATTCCAACAATAAATATCCAAGCCATTTTTTCATTTCTTCCATTGCTACTCCTTTTTTGCCGGCCAAATCTTCAAGCTGATCGGGCAAAATTTTTGTTATTGCAAAATATCTTGCTTGAGGATGTGCAAAATACCATCCACAGACACTCGATGGAGGATCCATAGCAAGATTTTCGGTCAATTTGACTCCGGTATTTTCTTCTGCATTCAACAATTGGAACAATTTAATTTTTTCCGTATGATCGGGGCATGCCGGATAGCCCGGTGCCGGACGAATTCCTTGATACTTTTCTTTGATTAAATCATCATTGCTTAGATTTTCATCCGGTGCATAGCCCCAAATTTCTTTTCTTACTTTTTCGTGCAAATACTCTGCAAATGCTTCGGCCAATCGATCGGTTACCGACTTATACAATATCTCTTTGTAATCATCATTTTCTTTTCTGAACATATCGATAAAATATCTGTCTTGTAATCCGGCAGAAACCACAAAAGCACCCATATAATCATCAATACCGGTTCCTTTCCGGGCGATAAAATCCGACAACGAATAATTTGGTTCTTCCTCACGCTTCCTCTGTTGTTGACGTAAAGTGTGAAGAGTCATGACCGGCCTTTCGGCTCCTTCTTTGTCATAAAGATAAATTTCATCGTTTTCATTACTTAAAGCAGGCCAAAAACCAACCACTCCTTTCGCCTCGAATTTTCCACTATTCTCTAGAAACTCCATCATCTCAAGAGCATCATGATATAGTTTTTTTGCTTCTTCCCCATAACTGGGGTGATTCAATACATCGGGAAATTTTGCCGAAAATTGCCAGGTCATAAAGAACGGCCCCCAATCGATGTAATTTTTTAATGTGGATATACCGGCAGTGATGGTAATGGGTTTTCCAATCACAGAGGGCCTGTGTGGAATGTATTGATTGAAATCGGGGCGGAACGGATTTTTTCTTGCATCTTTCAATGCGATCCATTGGCTTTTATCGGTTCTTCCTGCGTGCAGTTCCTGTAACTTCTTATATTCCTGTTCGGTTTTTGATATAAATTCATTTTTGTTGTTACCAAGCAAACCGTTAATAATTTGCACTGTTTGGGATGCATCCGGAACATACACAACCGGAGCATTTTCATATTGTGGCTTTATTTTTACTGCAGTATGAATTTTAGAAGTTGTGGCTCCACCAATCAATAATGGTAATTTGAAATTTTTGCGTTGCATTTCTTTTGCCACAAATACCATTTCATCCAATGACGGAGTTATCAACCCACTCAGACCTATTAGATCTACTTGATTTTTCTCTGCTTCTTCCAATATTTTTTCACAAGGAACCATCACACCTAAATCTATCACTTCATAACCATTGCATCCCAAAACAACACTCACTATATTTTTACCGATATCATGCACATCGCCTTTCACGGTGGCTAACAATATTTTTGCTTTTGCTTGCTGCACCTCATTTTTTTGCATTCTGTTCATATAAGGTTCAAGCACTGCCACAGCTTTTTTCATCACTCTGGCACTTTTCACTACTTGTGGCAAAAACATTTTTCCGCTTCCGAACAACTCTCCTACTATGTTCATTCCTTTCATCAAAGGACCTTCGATAATCTCCAATGGCGTTGCATATTTTTCCAATGCTTCGTGCATATCTTTTTCAACATAAGCATCTATACCTTTTACAAGTGAATGTGCAATTCGTTCTTCCAAAGGCATTTTTCGCCATTCATTTTCTTGATCCTTTGAAGTAGCAACCGGTCCTTTATCAGAGAATGACTGTGCAAATTCGATTAATTTTTCATCTGCTCCGTCATACCTGTCAAATAGTACATCCTCGATTAGTTGGCGCAATTGAGGATCAATTGTCTCATAAACCACCAATTGTGCCGGATTCACTATACCCATATCCATTCCATAACGTATGGCATGATAAAGAAAACATGCATGTATGGCTTCACGTATGGCATTGTTTCCCCTGAATGAAAACGATACATTGCTAACTCCCCCACTCACTTTGGCATATGGCAGGTTTTCTTTTATCCATTTGGTGGCTTCAAAAAAATCAAGGGCATTGCGTCTGTGTTCTTTCATGCCGGTCGCAATGGGAAAAATATTGGGATCAAATATGATGTCCTGAGCAGGGAAGTCAACAACATTGATCAACAAGTCATAGGAACGCCGACAAATCTCGATTCTTCGGTCAAGTGTGTCTGCCTGTCCCTTTTCGTCAAATGCCATGACAATCACTGCTGCGCCATATTGTTTTATAAGCCGGGCCTGACGAATAAATTCTTCTTCGCCTTCTTTAAGAGAAATTGAATTGACTATTCCTTTGCCTTGAATATTTTTTAGCCCTTCTTCAATGATATTGAATTTAGACGAATCTATCATGATGGGCACCCGGGCAATATCGGGTTCGGATGCAATCAACCTTAAAAAGGTTTTCATGGCTTGTTGTCCATCAACCATGGCTTCGTCCATGCAAATATCTATGGCTTGTGCTCCATTTTCCACTTGTTCACGGGCAATATCCAACGCTTCTTGCCAATTGTTTTCTTTCACCAATCTTGCAAACTTTTTACTCCCTGTAATGTTGGTTCTTTCGCCGATGTTCATGAAATTACTATCCGGTCTGAGTGTGAATGATTCCAGCCCACTCAGCTGAAGATACTTCGGCAATTCAGGAATCTTCCGTGGTGTTGCTCCTTTGGCTGCGTCTGCTATAAGACGTATGTGTTCCGGTGTCGTTCCACAACAACCTCCTACTATGTTGACGCATCCGGATTGAAGAAAATCTTTGATATACTCCGCTGTCTCTTCAGGTGTTTCGTCATATTCTCCAAAATGGTTGGGCAATCCGGCATTGGGATATGCGCTCACATAAAATGGTGCTTTCTGACTCAATTCTTCTATAAACGGGCGTAATTGACGGGCTCCTAATGCACAATTTAAACCTATGGCAAACAAAGGAAAATGTGACACAGATATTAAAAATGCTTCTAATGTTTGGCCGCTCAATGTACGGCCGCTGGCATCGGTAATGGTTCCGGAGACAATCACCGGCAACTCGACTGTTTTTTGCTGAAAGACACGTCTAATGGCCATTAAGGCACATTTGGCATTGAGCGTATCGAAAACAGTTTCAACAATCAGCAAATCCACTCCTCCGTCCACCAAACCCTGTACCTGTTCCATATAAGCGTCAAGAAGAGTGTCCCAATCCAATGCACGAAACCCCGGATTATTTACGTCGGGCGACAATGACAGCGTTTTGTTTGTGGGACCAATCGAACCTGCCACCCAGACATTTCTTTCCGGATTTTCCTTCATAAATTGTCCGGCTGTTTCTTTTGCCAATTTTGCAGCTTCAAAATTGATTCTATAAGCCAATGCTTCCATTGCATAATCGGCCAGCGAAATTTTTTGAGCATTGAATGTGTTGGTCTCTATGATGTCTGCTCCTGCTTCCATATAGGACCGATGTATAGATGCTATCACATCCGGGCGTGTCAATGTCAATAAATCATTGTTGCCTTTTAAATCTACCGGCCAATTTTTAAATTCTTCACCCCGATAATCGGCTTCTTCAAGTTTAAAACGCTGTATCATTGTGCCCATGGCTCCATCAAGCACCAGTATTCGTTTTTCTATTTCATCTTTTATAGATGTTTTCATTTTTGTTTTATTTTCTATAAAAAACCCTCCGGATTTTTCACCGAAGGGCATTATTTATCTTTAACTATGATTTCTCCTTAGCGGGTTTACAAGCAAATTCATAAAATTATCTTACCATTAATCATGGCTCTCCTCACATTTTTTTCTCTTTTGCATAATAAATTGACTCTAATTTTTATTTTTCGAATAATAATTTTTATAATACAACCAGGCAATCACGGCAAAAGCCACATAAGGCACAGCCATAAGATATAGAATTCCACTGTTGAAGCCATTCGCCCATGTTTCGCCGGCTTGTTGTGAACTCTCCACAGATGCACGACACATGGCACATTGCGCAAAAGATACAATATTCAAAAAGATAAAAAATATGAAAATGCCTGCTTTTTTCATCGCGAAAAATTTTTATGCAAATTTATGCATTTAAATCATTGAAATTGTAGTCATTTTTTGTTAGTGATAGTAAGGAGCCATAAAAACATAAACCAAAACTCCTGTAACAGCAACATACAACCATAATGGAAAAGTAATTTTTGCCAACCTGCGGTGTTGTTCAATATTATTCATTAATGCATGTCTAAGAGTAAATAAAACCATAGGCACAATTATACCCGACAAAAAAATATGTGTAATTAAAATAAAATAATAAACATAACGCAAAGGCGCTTCTTCGGGATAAGGTGTATCTTCGTTGGTAATGTGATAAAATACATAATTTAACAAAAACAGTGTGGACAATATCAAAGCAGTTATCATACCTTTACGGTGTTTTTCTATGTTCCCTTTTTTTACGTTGACCACCGACCAAACTAGAACTATTGCCGTTATTGAATTGATAATTGCTGAAAACAAGGGCATCGAACTTGTCCATGAAGGACCTTCAAACTTTGGTATATATTTTAATGCTGCCACGGCTAAAGGTAAAATTATTGTGACAGTCCATATGAATTTTTTATTTGTAAAAACTGTCATTTCTTTTTCTTGGCTTTAAAATCGTCGTAGAGAAGTATTTTCAAGGCATCTTCAAGTTTTTTGGTTTCGGTGGTGGATGTTCCGTCAAAATAACCTCTTATATGTGCTTCTTTATCCAGTAATATCAAATAAGGGGAATGGAGAAATCCACCGGGAGCCAATGTGTCTTTCATAGCACTTACAAAAAATCCCGTAAATGCCAGATTGTATATCGAATCTTTTTCACCGGTGAGAAATTTCCAATTTGGTCCGGCATGTACCTTTTTTGCATAGTCATTTAAAACGGTGGGAGTGTCGTGTTCGGGATTCACGGTAATTGACAAAAATTTCACTTGCGGATAATCTTTAAATTTTTCTTGAAGATTGTGCATATGTGTAGCCATTTTGGGGCAAATGGTGGGACAAGTTGCAAAGAAGAAGTCAACTACATAAATATACCCATGCATAGAATCTCTTGTAAATGGGGTGCTGTCTTGATCCAAAAGCCGGAAAGAAGGAATTGTAAAATAGACCGTATCGAATTTCCCTTCCTTCTCAACAAGTTTTTTGGGACCAAAATATGGCAACGATTGATGCAAATGTTTACCGCTGAATAAAAACAAGTAAAATAAAGAAGGCAACAAGAGTATGATCAATACAATTGCTGCCTTCCAAATCTTTGATTTTGATACTTCCATTTATTTAAACCATAAATCTAGAAAATGTAAAGAATAACCTTCGTATATCAAGATGTATGACAAATAAATAATAAACAAGATGTATGGCATGACAATCACATAAATGAAGCTACGGGCTTCATCTTTTAAGTGCATGAAGTATGCAACTATATAGTAGGCCTTTAAAATGGTCATGAAAATAAACGTATTTTTCACAATAGGCCATGAGAATCCCCAACTTTTCCAGAAAATACCCAATAAGACCTCAATAGTGGTAACTATCAATAATATCCAGAACACATTCCAAAGTGTTCTTCTGATTTTTTTTCCTTCTTCTTCTGAATGATGCACCGCAAACTCATACGGTTCGTGTGCATGCCCTTGATGATGTTCATGATGTGACATATCAATAAATTTTTAAAATTAAACAAGATAAAAGAACGTAAAAACAAAAACCCAGACAAGGTCTACAAAGTGCCAATATAAACCGACCTTTTCGACCATTTCGTAATGACCTCTTTTTTCGTATGTGCCTTTAATTACATTGATAAAGATAACAAAATTCAATACAACACCACTGAAAACGTGTGTACCGTGGAACCCGGTTATAAAGAAGAAAAAGTCGCCAAAAGCAGGCACTCCGTATTCATTATGTATCAAATTTGCTCCAAAAATTTCTTTTGCTCCTGCCAATACTTTTTGCATTTCTTGACCTGTCAAGGCAATATAATTGCCGGCATCATCTTTCCATGGCAACAACAATGTATCTTTGGCTTCAGAAGCCCACCTGGCAATAATCCCTTTAGTTTCCACCACCTGTCCGGATGGCAATGTCAAATATCCTTTACCTAATTCAACGGCACCAAGCTCAGTACCATGAATAAAGTGATACCATTCCCAGGCCTGAGAACCGACGAAAATTAAACCTCCAAGAATAGTTAAGCCAAGCCAAATCAACACTTCCCGTCTGCTCATTCTGTGACCGGCTTCCACAGCCAACACCATAGTCACCGAACTCATAATCAAAATAAAGGTCATAAAAGCCACATACAAAAGGGGATGATCGCCTTCCAAAAACGGGAAATGCGTGAAAACATTTTCGGCACTGGGCCAAATGTCTTGGAAGTGATGTCTGGTTAGACCGTAAGAAGCAAGAAATCCTCCGAATGTCAAAGCATCAGAAATCAAAAAAAACCACATCATCATTTTTCCGTAACTGATGCCGAAAGGGGCTCTTCCTCCACCCCATGCTGTTTTAGCATCTACTGCTGTTGTATTTGCTCCCATATCAATTGTTTATTAAATAATATAAAAAAGCGTACAAATATAACCAAAGGACATCTAAAAAATGCCAATAAATTAAACTTATTTTAAATCCGGTTGATTTTTCTAAATATTTGCCCGATTTTGCACGGAAGTAAACTACCAACATACTGATGATTCCTCCAATATAATGCAGGAAATGGACAAAAGTAATGACATAAAAATACGATCCGGCCGGATTGGCTGTCGGCCCGGTGAAATATACCCCTTGTTTAACCAGTTCTTTCCAACCTAAGTATTGGAAAATTCCAAACCCTGCGCCTAATATCAATGACAAAATTATCCATCTGACCGAAAAAGCCAATTCTTTGCGCTGCATTAATTTGAAGGCATAATGATAGGTAAAACTCGAAGCAACAATGATGGCAGTACTGGCAATGAAATACCATGGGAGCTTTATATGAATCCAAGACCCGGACATATGGCTGACAATAGCAGCACTGGTAAAGCCGGCAAATAACATCACAATGCTCACAATTCCTATCCACAACATAGGAAGAGCACTTCTCTCCTGCTGCTGCTTTATATCGTCTTCCATTGAATATCCCATGCTTGCATTCATTAAATCCAAATTTTGTCAAACCAATAAAAAAGCTGTATCAATGGCAAATATAAAAGTGTATATATTATCAAATTTCTAAAATACTTTTTTTCATCTTTGAGATATAAAACAGACGTCAACCAAATGATTATTCCCAAAAGCACGGCTGCCCATAAATACATTTTGCCATTTAATTGATAGTAATATGATAGAAAAGAAACCGGCAACATTATCCATACAGAACCGGCCAATAAGTATTTAAACAATTGGTCTTTTTTTCCATCCCATGGCACTATTTTGTATCCCGCCTTCAAATAATCTTCTTGTCCCTTTCGGGCAATTAACCAAAAATGTGGGAACTGCCAGGCAAATTGCAAGGCAAACAATAAGCCCCCTTCAAGTCCAAAACTTTTTGTTGCGGCAACCCACCCCAACAATGGCGGGATAGCTCCCGGGAATGCGCCAATAACGACAGACACTATGGAAATTCTTTTCATTGGCGTGTATACAAACACATAAATAAAAAAGGATAAAAATGCCAAAATAGCGGCAAGTGGATGAATTCCTGCCCCCAACATTACAAGTCCGAAAATTAATGTTATTGCCCCAAATATCAATGCTTCTTGTATAGAAACACGTCCTGCCGGTAAAGGACGGTTTTGTGTCCTTTGCATCAATGCATCGAAATCCTTTTCCAGTATTTGATTGAAGGTATTGGCCGATGCTGTAACCAAAAATCCTCCAACGGTCAAAAAAAACAATTCAAAAAAAGAGTTTTGGCTTTCGTTATATCCAATTAAATAACCCAACACAGAAGAGAAAACCACCAATATATTCAACCTGACTTTTGACAATTCCAAATAATCTACTAACTTGTCTGCAACGGTCCTTTGGATATGATAGGTAACTGTCTTCATAAATTTGACAGGGCAATTTTAGGAAAAAAACTCCAGAAAATTCAAATTTTTTTCAAACCTTGCCGGTTAAAATATGTCTGAATTCCCGCTTTCAATAGTAAGCTTACATTTTTTTGTCTTCCATATTCTTCAGACATACTTTTTACCTGAATAAAAAATGCATGGTTCAAACCCATTTTGTATTGAATATTTATCCCTATTGAACGATGAATATAAGGCAGTCCCTGTAAAAATCTATTGGCATAATTTCTGGTTCTGGTAGAGTATGATAAAAAAATATTGCTGCCTAAATTGGTATTTACAGAATCCCTGCCTTGCCGCATAAATGAATATGTGGCTGAAACATGCCATTGTTGGTTATCCCAACCGGCCCATAAAATATACTCCATCAAATTTGCACCAAATGGATGAGCCAATGGCAGCCGGTTATGACTGTAGTTTTGTATTCCCAAATTGTTGGCATTTTTTGTCTCATGTGTATACGTAAATGGTCTGATTACATTCAATTCACCTTTCAAAAATATATTTTTCAAACCTAAAATATCATATAACGTAAATCCTGTTTGAAAAGCAAATTTATTTCCCCACCATCCCTGTTGTTTTCTGATCTCCTCCAACAAAAACTCATCCAACATCAATTGCTGATAAAAAATCCATTTTTTGCCCCTGAATAAATTTTGAAAACCGGCCAATACATTATCTGCCGACCCCATCGAAAACTCAACAGGCCGAATAAATATCACCGGATTGAGATAGGCCCATTCAACACCTCGGTGCATCCTACCGTTTTGTCCTTGCCAAATCACCGACTCAAACAAACCAAACTCCCACCAACGAAAAGGTCTGTAGGTTAAATAATGAAAAACCCCGGGTTTGGATGCAAATACTGTATAATTATTTCCATTTAGGTCATTTAGCACAATGAAATCATTCCAAAAACAAAGCACGTGCGTATAGGACAATTTTCCCAAGTTTACATTTGCCGCCAAAAAAGGATAAGATGTCGATTCTTGCGAAAGCAACAATGAACGTAACCCGTTTCCTATCTGATATTTCCCTATTCCTGCCGAGAAAGAAAAATATTTTTTAGAATGATATTTCCAAACAAACTCTCCATAATTCGACGCGCCTATCCGTCCATTTATATCATAACCTTTGGAAAATCCCGGCACCGGGGCATAATTTCCGTATGCTGCCGGAAGTGAATCTGTCGGTAAAAAAAAACTGCCTTGAATGGATGCTGTGAATGTATGTCTCTTATACCGATAAAACATTCCCAAGCCGGGTTCGACATACATTCCATTATATTCGTTGTAAGTGTCGGCATATTGCATGTTTGATCCCAATACGGCAAAGCTATTGATCAAAGGCAACAGGTAAAAGTTTGAATTCTTTTTGAAATAATTCGATTGAATGATAGTGTCTTGAGGCGTTAAGAATGGAAATGACAACGGAAAATAATTATTCTCGAGCAATTGCTTTTCTACTGCCAGGAACTTGACGGGATGAGATAACCAGGCCGTTTGTGCATGTAAAATTGATGAAGACATCAAAAAAATAAAAATCAAATATTTCAATTTGCCCGCAATGGTCATTTCTTTGACTTTTCTTTTAAAAACCATGGCCACAAATAAACCAGGAAAGTAGTGCCAAATGACAATAAAAATGCCGGTAAACTTTCAAGAAAATACGTAGCCAATACTGTCACCATTACTATAAAAATATTCGAAAAAACTAAAATAAATGTGGCTTGCTTGTGCGATTTCCCAAGATCAATCCATAAGTGGTGAATATGATTGCGGTCCGGCAAAAATGGAGACCTGCCTTTCATGATCCTGATAAAAAAAACTCTCAATGTATCAAATAAAGGATAGCTCAACATAGCCATACCCAACAATGGCTTGGATAATGTTTTCATATAATGGGGAAGCAGATCTTTGTCATATTCAATCAAAACTATAGATAACACAGCCATCAACAAACCAATAAACAATGATCCTGTATCTCCCATAAAAACTTTCGCAGGCTGCATATTGAAAATTAAAAATGCCAATAAGGAACCGGACAATGCAAAAGCCAATACACTCATCAGGTTGTTTCCGGCCAAGACAAACCAAACACCCATCCAAAATGCGGTGTTGAATCCAATTCCTCCCGCAAGTCCATCAATACCGTCAATCAAATTAAACGAATTGATGATAACTATAAACGTAAATACCGTGAATAATACCGACAAATACTCCGGAATTTCCCTTATACCGAACAATCCGTGAAAACCGGTTATTCTGACATCCGCCGCTAAGGTCATCAACAATGCCACAAAAATTTGCGCCGATAATTTATATACAGCCGATGTGCCGATGATATCGTCTTTTATACCGATGAAAACCAATATTATTATCGATGGTACCAAAAACCTTGTTATATGAATATCATTAATTGGATACCAAAAAAAGAATGAAATAAGTGTTGCGGCAAACATGATTATGCCTCCCATGGAAGGAATATGTTTCTCATGAATTTTCCGTTCTTTGTCCGGTACATCAAATAATCGTTTGTATATAGCCACTTTGATATAAACCGGATAACTTACCAGTGCTATTAAAAAAGCAGTCAATAGCGATAATATGGCTTCTCCCCAGACCATTTCAATATAAATGATTTTTGACCACTAAATTAGTATTTATGCCAAACATTAGGTAATTTTCTTTTGTATTGCCTGCTTTCCTTGATAAAATCTCAATAAACAAATGCCATTGATATGCAGGATTGACTATAAATGCGGATCTTCCACGCCATGACATAACTTTTCTCAGATTTTGATTCGTCGAATATCCCGATAATTCATAAAGGTATAGCCTGTTTGTGTAAGGAAATTCTCCTGAGATATACTCTATTGAACACATCCATCTGCGGTAGTTGACCAAAGTCCCAAGAACAACCTCTTTAAATATAGGGCCAAACGGATGCACGATATTTTCGTTCAAATGATGCTCGTGATAATAACTTTGGTACGCATGGTTATATTCTGCCCAGATTGACCATATATTGCCAAATTTTTTGATACCGGCCTGCCAAGCGTAATTACCGGCATATTGGAATGAATGAAGCCCTTGGCCAAAAATTATTGTTTTCATTGACGGCAAATAATAACTCAGACCGGCTCCCGATGATGTGTAAATATTTCTTTGAAAAGCATTCTTGCGGAAAATTTGATAAAAAGGAACTGGTATATAATCCTCGGGCATCCAATTGTTCGAACCAAAATAACTGGGCATCCAAAAATTTTTTTCAAAATACGAAAGAGTCAGATTCTTGCCGACATGCCATTGAAAATGATATATGTAAAAAGTTTTTTTAAAAAAATAGGATTCTGCCGTTGTAAATAAACTTTTATTCCTTACACCTTCCAATAATTGTCCGGCATAAAATTCATATTGCCATTTTTTTCTTTTGTTGTACTGCAAGAAAGCATAAGGAAACGGCGAAGCAAAATCACTCCACAATATACTCCTGTATCCTTGTCCAAAAAATAATTTGTCGTACCCCATACCTACCCTTAACTCCGAACTGATGGAATAGACCCACTGACCTTGAAAATAACCAAAATCTCTGTCTTTGTTTTTAAAAGGCTTTGACCTTCCTTTGCCTTGTACCATCCCATAACCCGTCTGCCTTGAATAACTGCTATCATTATTAATTAACACTATCTCTCCATTTTTTACGTAGTTATGCTGGTATAACGGCAATCCCGCCTGATTTTCGGTATAAATGGCATACAACGACACTTTATTGACATAACCCTTAATTTGAATCCCCCTCGTATTGTAATAATATGTATTGAATTTATTATCAATTCCTGCTGTAAAATCCATCATCGGATTTAACGATAAATAATAACCGGATGAATCTAACTTCAATAAATCTTCTTTTGTGAATTTATTCAACCATCTTGTCCGGTTTGTATCACTTTCTTTAAATCTATATGAATACATGGGAAGATGTGTGTTTTTGTCATAAACGGCCATCAAAGGTTTAGAAGCTGTAAAATATCCCGAATCATTTAGGATCTGTTCAATAGGCAATTGATGAATAAAGTTGACAGGAACAGGATATACTATTGTTTGTGAGAAACTTTTTTCTATGACTGTTATCCGAAATATGATTAAAAAAACTATATAACGCTTCATGCATTTTCAAAAAATTCCATTTTTTTCACTTCCTGCTCATATACCATGCGAATACCTGTATCAAGTTCTATTTTGTGCTTCCATCCCAAAGCATGAATTCTGCTGACATCCAACAATTTTCTTGGGGTTCCGTCCGGTTTTGTCGTGTCAAATTTTAATTCTCCTTCATAACCCACAATTTCTTTTATCATCAAAGCCAGATCCTTGATGCTGATATCCTTACCGGTACCTACATTCAACCATAGGTCCCCGTCATATTTTTCCATTAAAAACAAACAGGCATCGGCAAGGTCATCCACATGCAGAAATTCTCTTTTGGGCGTGCCTGTACCCCATATCTCAACATAAGGCAACCCTTTTATTTTGGCTGTATGAAATTTTCTCAACAATGCCGGCAAGACGTGTGAATTTTGCAAGTCATAATTGTCATTGGGCCCATATAAGTTTGTAGGCATTACGGATATAAAATTACATCCGTACTGTTTCCTGTAATTTTCACAAAGTTTTATGCCGGTTATTTTGGCTATGGCATAAGGTTCGTTTGTGCATTCCAAAGGTCCGGTGAGCAGATATTCCTCTTTCATCGGCTGTGGTGCCATTTTTGGATAGATACATGATGATCCCAGAAACAAAAGTTTTTTAACACCGTAAAGATAAGATGCATGGATTACATTTGCTTCTATCATTAAATTTTTGTATATAAAATCTGCGCGGTAAGTATTGTTTGCCAGGATTCCTCCCACTTTTGCAGCAGCCAAAAAAACATAATCAGGACGATTTTCTTCAAAAAATTTCTCTACATCATATTGCCTGGTAAGATCCAATTCACTTGAAGTCCGGGTGATAATATTTTCAAATCCTTCTTTTTGCAACTTTCTTAACAATGCGGATCCCACCATACCTCTGTGACCTGCCACATATATTCTTGATTTTTTATCCATGCTTAAGCTTTTTGATTTTCGCCGTAAAAATATAAATTTTAAAAAAAAGCCGGGGTAAAACCCGGCTTCACATCTATGGATATGCATCAGGATTCATTTAACGTCTTTTCATTTCTCTCACAGGAGTATTTATCTGTCTAGGTGTTATTTCACGTTGTTGCATCTCTGTTTTAGGTTGTGGGCCAATGGCCGGTGCAAATCTTTCTTCAGAATATCGGGCAACGGTTCCATCCGCATTCACTTCATCAGCTCGATTGGCAGTTACAAACCAATAAAACTCCACATTTGAATTTCCTCCTTGCAATTCTATCACATCAAATCCGGTAGCAGATTCATTGGTAACATACACCCCTTTACAATCCCCTTTTAATTGAATAAATACTCTTAAGGGATGTTTTTCGTTGACGACAATATTTTTAGAAAAATTTGGATCTAACTGTATATGGGCACGACCATTGACCAAACGGCCCACACCGAAATCCTGGAATAAATTTTCGGGTGCTTCGGGAGCAGAAAGCACAACAAGATTGCCATTGACATCTTTCACCACGGTATTTACAGTACCCATACCCTCTATTTTCCGGGCAGTGTTTGTTGCAGTTATTCCACCTACATACGCATAAATCATTGTAGCAATTTGTTCAAAATATCCACCGAATCTTGCCGTTGAACCGGTCGTGCTTAAAGAATAACCAACCACACCAAGGGTAGTTCCGTTCGAAGCACTTCCACTTCCATTTGTCACTGTATAAAAAGGAGAGACATTATTTCCTCTAAATAATGCACCCGTTCCGGTAGTTGTATTGGCATAACCATAAATACCCAAACCGGTTCCTGTAAATGCTCCACCACTACCGGTGGTTATATAACCGGCTGTTGTATTATTTCCGGCACCGACAATTCCTGTTCCGCTCGTATTAGTGTTTGTACCAAAAACTCCAAATCCTGCGCTTTGTGCAGTGGTACCATAGACACCATCTCCATTACCCGCTCCTGCGGCAGCAAAATTGACACCTACAACACCCGTACCATTGCCTAAATTTGCTTGTCCCACCGTACCGGCACCGGTTGAAGTATTAAGTCCAAACAATCCTGCACCACTTGCATTGTCATTTGCGCCGAATGCACCCACACCTGCACCTCCTGTACTTTGAAAATATCCTCCGAAGTTTGTACCTGCAGCATAGCCATTTACCGCATCAAACCCTGTTCCTGCATTCACGGTTAATCTTTCGCCGGCATTTGGAGTGGCAAGATTGATCAAATACCTTCCGTCATTGGTTATTCTGGCCCTTTCGGTATTATTGGTTCTCATCACCCAATCAACGTTATCATTCGTTCCTATCCAATTGCTTGCAGGCGTAGTTCCCGTATTTCCGGTTGTCAACCAGGCACCACCTGTGGTTGAAATAGGTCCTCCCGAACCGGCTGTACCATTTAGAGTAATGGTTCCATTGGAATTATATGTAATAGTAGACAATGTCCAGGTAGGACCTGTCGGACCTGTCGGACCTTGTGGACCTGCCGGACCTTGTGCCCCAGTAGGACCTGTCGGACCTTGTGGACCTGCCGGACCTTGTGCCCCGGTAGGACCTGTCGGACCTTGTGGGCCTGCCGGACCTTGTGCCCCAGTGGGACCTGTCGGACCTTGTGGACCTGCCGGACCTTGTGCCCCGGTCGGACCTGTCGGACCTTGTGGACCGGGCAATCCTTGTGCTCCTGTGGGACCGGTTGGACCTGTCGGGCCTTGCGGACCGGGTGATCCTGATCCTCCTGCACTACATAATGATATCCAGTTGGGCAATAACGGAGTACCTGCATTGTAACAAAAACAGTTACTGTCGGTGTTGAAAATCAACAGACCTTTGGCAGGGTTTGGAATCGCCAACATTTGTACAGAATTTAACCGAGGTATCAAAACCCCTTTGTCGTTGGCTACTACATCAAGCATAGCGCTATTGTCCGGCGTGCTGGTGTTGATTCCCACATTGTTTTGGGAAAAAACACCGATAGCATAAATTACACACAATATCAGAAAAAAACTACATTTTTTTATCATAATGGTAAATTTTTATCTATTGTACAACATTTAAAGCCATGTGATGACCAGCCAAGGAAGGATCAATTATTGCATCATAAACACCTAAAATTCCTCCTCTTTGTCCTTGTACGGTCAATGTATAAGTATTTCCGGGAATTAATCCTGTTATAACCCTGGAAAATGAACAACTCCAAGGTGTTACGGTTCCGGTCCAATCATCATAACTTTGTATTTTTGTATTTGTACTTCCTATAGGGGAGCCATTGTTTAATATTCTAAATTGCACGTAAGCCATAGAATTTGTGTAGCCATAACCTGAGGCCGTAAATAAAATTAAAGCACTACTATTTTGAGCGGTAAAAGTTAACGACATACCCGGCACATTTGCCCATGTGGCTGTATTTATAGTTACTGAAGAAGTCAGATAAATACCGGTTTTAAATGTAACCCCCGTAGGGCCCTGTGGTCCTGTAGGACCCTGTGGTCCCTGTGGACCTGCCGGACCCTGCGCTCCAGTTGGACCGGTTGGACCTTGTATCCCCTGTGGTCCTTGTGCTCCGGTCGGCCCTGTAGGACCCTGTGGACCTGCCGGACCCTGTGCTCCGGTTGGACCGGTTGGACCTTGTATCCCCTGTGGTCCTTGTGCTCCGGTCGGCCCTGTAGGACCCTTGTGGACCTGCCGGACCTTGTGCTCCGGTGGACCTGTCGGACCTTGTGGCCCGGGCAATCCTTGTGCTCCTGTGGGACCGGTTGGACCTGTCGGGCCTTGCGGACCGGGCGATCCTGATCCTCCTGCACTACATAATGATACCCAGTTGGGCAATAACGGAGTACCTGCATTGTAACAAAAACAGTTACTGTCGGTGTTGAAAATCAACAGACCTTTGGCAGGGTTTGGAATCGCCAACATTTGTACAGAATTTAACCGAGGTATCAAAACCCCTTTGTCGTTGGCTACTACATCAAGCATGGCGCTATTGTCCGGCGTGCTGGTGTTGATTCCCACATTGTTTTGGGAAAACAGTATATTCGAAAAATTCAACACTAAAACGACTATCAATAAAAATTTATATTTCATATAAATAATATTTTGTGTCAACAAATATAGTATTTTTACATAAGACAGCAAAAAAATGTTAAAAGTTGCACGTTAAAATTATTTTACTAAAAAAACGCTACATCTGTAGCGTTCTTTTTTTGTCATTAAATTTCATCCACAAACATTCTTTAAATCGGCAATAAAGTTTTAAAATACGGTTAATTTTTCTCTCTCAACAACAATACCTGACCGTTCCATTGATGAGTTTTTCCGTTTTTATCTTTTATGGTGCAAGTCCAAAAATAAGTTCCTTCAGGCATAGGATCGCCTATATTCATCATTTTTCCATTCCATGCTTTGTTTAAATCATTTGATCTGAACACAATATTTCCCTCACTGTCCGAAACTTCCAATAGATATTCAACAGTAGTATTTTCTAATGCTTTGGGAATAAATTCGTCGTTCAAGCCATCCTGATCGGGTGTGAATGCATTGGGTGCAAATACATCATATTTTTTGTCGACATATATTTTTTTAAATGCAGTGCCTTTACATCCGTTATTGTCCACTACGGTCAGCTTTACCTCATAAATACCCGGGTTTTTATAAATAGTTTGAACCTTATTGCCTCTTGCGTATTCTCCTTGTCCAAGTTGCCATTCAATTTGTTTGTAGTGCCCTGAGGTCTCAAATTCCCAATAAGGATTAAATAAGTATTCTTCCTCGTTTTCCTTATATAATTCTTTGTATTTTATTTCGGGCTCAGGCAAAGGATAAACGTCTACTTTGAGCGTCTTGCTCGTTGATGTTTCTTTGTTTTTTATATCTTGTACAATTAAGGTAATTTCATATTCATTACCTTTTTCATCCAACTCTGCAGGAATAGATATTGCATTTCCTGAAGCGTAAAATTCACCATTGACAAACCATTGTTTGGTGAAATTTTTATCTTGAAGGTCGGTTTTAAATACCATAATTTCCCCTTCACAATATTCGGGCTTGCTGCTTAGAATATGGAATTCAGGTATGTCTTGATTGGAGTGTTGCGGACTGTTTGTTTTATTTTCCGACATGTTTTCGTTCGATATTGTTTTTTGATTTTTATCTTGAAATGCTACTTGAGAAGTAGTGGTATTGTTTGCATCATTACAGTTGTTTTTGGCTTTGTTATCGATATTTTTCTCTTTTACAACATTATAGCTTTCTTTTTCTTGTATATTGACATTTTCATTCACAACCGTATTGGATGAGTTGGAAAATGTTTCATCATTATTTTGCCGGAATGTCTGTTTTTCTGACAATTTTTGAGAGATGTCCGGCTTATGTATAGATTGCGAATGCCCGTCTTCTTGGTGCTTCAGGTTTCCATTGATGCTTACAAAATAGCTCAATCCGGCAACAGAAGCGGTAAGCATCAAAATTGCAGATGCTGTTTTCAAGTTACTCCAATATGATTTTTTACGAAGCAATTGCTCCATTCTCTCCCATTGGGGTTGGGTGTCTACGTCAGGCAACCGATTGAGTTTTTCTTGCAATAATTGACTCAATTTTTTGTCTTGTGGTGTCATGATTTTAACAATAATTTTTTGGTTAAAATATCTTTTAGTTTTGCTTTTGCTTTAAACAAATTGGATTTTGAAGTCCCTTCATTTATATTTAGTTTTTCGGCTATCTCTTTATGTGACATTTCTTCTAAATAATACAAACAAAATACCATTTTGTACCCATCAGGCAATTGACGTATGGCATCCACCAAATCGGAAGAAGAGACCCGGGTAAAAATTGAATCATCATCCGGCTCTACTTCGCTAATTTGAATGGGGTGTTCTTCGTCATCTGTGGAAAGGGGGCGGATATTTTTGTTTTTTCTATATCGATCAATGGCATAGTTTACAGTTAATCGTTTTAACCATCCTTCAAATGAACCCGTATGTTTATATTTTTTTATTTTCTCAAAAATTTTTAAAAAAACATCATGTAACAAGTCAAGAGCTTCATCGCGGTTGGATGTGTATCGATAGCAGACAGGCAATAATGTGGAATAATAATGCATATATATTATTTTTTGACTTTGTCGGTCATTTTTTTTACACCCTTCAATGGCTTTTAATAATTCTTTTTCTGTTAATTTTTTCATTCATCTCAGCTTAAAAACGCAACGTTCGTAAAATGGTTGCCTAAGAGATTATTAATTTTTTTGCGAAAATATCTTTAAATCAAACATTCTAAAATTAAAGTAATTCATATTTTTAATTTACAAAAATAGATGTACTTAAAAAAATTGATAAAAAATCTTTTGAATTTTAATGAGTTTTATAATTTAGCGGGCAAAAACAAATGACTATGAAAGTATCAGTAATAGGAGCAGGCAACGTAGGCGCAACATGTGCCGATGTCATTGCCAGAAAAGAAATTGTAGAAGAGGTAGTGCTGTTGGACATCAAAGAGGGGTTTGCCGAAGGCAAAGCTCTTGACATATGGGAAACAGCACCTGTCGAACTTTACGACACAAGAGTATATGGTTCGACCAACGATTATGAAAAAACCAAAAATTCTGATGTAGTTGTAATCACGTCGGGGTTGCCAAGAAAACCCGGAATGAGCCGTGACGATTTAATTTCGACCAATGCAAACATTGTCAAAAGTGTGACGGAAAATGTCATCAAATATTCTCCCAATGCCATCATCATTGTAGTATCCAATCCATTGGACGTAATGACATATTGTGCCTATCTTACTGCCAAGGTGGATTCATCGAGAGTATTTGGAATGGCCGGTGTGCTGGACACTGCCCGTTACCGTGCCTTTTTGGCCGAGGAGCTGAATGTATCGGTCAAAGACATTCAGGCAATGCTACTCGGTGGTCACGGAGACACGATGGTTCCCTTGCCAAGATATACCACTGTTTCCGGAATCCCCGTTACCCAGTTGATTTCAAAAGAGAAGTTGGATGCCATCATTGAACGAACCAAATTTGGTGGAGGGGAAATCGTAAAATTGCTTGGCACTTCTGCATGGTATGCGCCGGGTGCGTCTGCAGCACAAATGGTTGAAGCAATCATCAAGAATCAAAGGAGAATTTTACCCGTTTGTGCATACTTGAATGGGGAATATGGTTTAAAGGATATTTATCTGGGTGTTCCTGTGATTCTTGGAAAAAATGGAGTGGAAAAAATTATAGAACTCGATCTTAACGAAGAAGAAAAGGCATTGCTGTATCAATCGGCTGATGCAGTAAAAACTGTTATGAATGTGCTTGACGAAATGAAACTTTGCAGCTAATTTATTTTATCTTATTTTAAACAACTGAAAAAAGGGGCTATAATTGCCCCTTTTTATTTTTATGCAGAAAATCACTACCTGATTATGGTTAGTTTACCCGTAAAGTTTAATTTCTTACCTTTCCACTCTAACTTAACCAGGTAAAATCCGCCGGGAAGATGATTAACATCGACAGGATTCATGGAATAGGGATAACTCCCCACTATTTGCCCGGCAAGGTTGTATATTATTATGGTAAGATCACTCAATCGCAAATATGCTTCACGTATGCGAACCAAAAAATGGTCTGATGCAGGAACCGGATAAATTTCCGCATCTATCGGCAATGAATAGATATCAACCGAAGAAGGTGCAATATAACCTGTTCCTTTATGAGGAGCCACTCCACCATTGTATGTTCCTACAAAAAAATCTACCAAAGTGTCATTGCCCATAAAAAAACCTCCGGCAACGGTTGATCTTATGCCTTCCCAAATATCCATAAACATGGTGTCAACCAGGTGAAAACTTCCATTAAGATTGTTTTGGATGCTGTCGTAATAATAAATGTATCCGGATTTGCTTCCACATAATAAACGTATATCTTGCCCATGATGGAAAAAGAAAGGATAACTATAACCTTGATAATCCCACCATTTTTTGACTTGAACGTTGCCAAGATTTTGAGTTATCAATGTGAAAACAGGAGAGGATGCTGTGCCTGTATTTTCGTAATAATTCAAATTGCCATCTTTTTCTCCAATAATGAGGTCCAACAGTCCGTCTCCATTAAGGTCAAATAATTGAGGGGCAGCATATTCCCCCACATCAATCGAAGAAAGATTGGCTTGTGCAAGTGAGAAGTTTCCGTTGCCGTTATTGGTGAAAAGGTGTACTTTTCCTTCGCTGTCTCCCACAATCATATCTACATCACCGTCACCGTCAAGGTCTCCAAATGTCGGGGCAATTGCTTTGGCAGGCAAATTCAACGTTGTGTTCAAATTGTATGAGGGCAAGTTGGCAAAATTATGGGTAATGAGTTTAAATTTCGGCGCGGTTGCCGTGCCTATGTTTTTGTAATAAGCTATCATTCCACCGGTGGAATCATAATAAGCGAAATTGCCGATGAAAAGATCCAACAAGCCATCCTGGTCTAAGTCTGCCATGGTAACGTTTGCCCCTTCTCCAACATCTACGGCAGTTTCTGCAAGAAACCTTTTTGAAACAAGGTTATACGAAGGATTCAGGTCGGAACCATTGTTTTGATAATACCATACATTAAAAAAATTATCGGAAACAAGCGTGCCGGCGGCATTGGGCGTAACCAACAAATCACGTTTACCGTCATCATTGACATCAAGCCAAAATGCCGCGGGAAAGTTACGGACCCCCGAAGCAATCGTATTCGTATGGTTCTTAGGGAAAGCCGTATCAGCGGAACACATTGAAGAATTTAAGTTGGGAAGGGTGGCACAATTTGTAAGCAGAGTTAGATTGGGGAACGAGATGTCTCCTAAAACAAGGTCACGGGCATCGTTATTGTTTGTTTCTATGATACAAACTGTCGAACCCGCATGTTTGTTGCCCTGCCCGGTCCTTTGGGGTGAAGCCACGTTGTAATTGCAGGTATCGAATAGGTTGATCGAATTATTAAAAGAATTTTCAGTGAAGTGCCCCCAACATTTGTTTTTCAAAACATACCAAAGAGTATCACAAGAACCGGTATTTTCCATAGAATAGTTACGATGATACTCGAGTCGCGAACCCAACACATCAAAAGTCAAAATATCCAGGTCACCGTCTTTATCGACATCATCAATCCCCGGAATATCGGCTGAGCTCACATAAATGTTTAAATTGTTGGGTTGATAATTGGAGAGAAGCAATCCGGTTATAGAAGTGAACTGAGGATATGCAATCCCGTCGTTCCGAAAAACCATGATACCTCCCGGAGCCGAAGCAAACAAATCCCCTACACCATCGCAATTAAAGTCCCTTATCAAGGCCCAACTTTCTATGTAAGGTGAGTATTGTGATGGAGAAGGAAAATAAGACATAAATTGATGTTTGAAAACATATTTGGGGTTGCCGGGCGATCCTTCATTGATAAACACCATCGGCTTGTTGCCTGAACGGTCAAAAACAAAAAGGTCTTTTTTGCCGTCGCCATTTAAATCTCCAAGTGAAAATTGAGGATTGTTAAATCCTCCCGTAAAGGGATTCAACAAAGAGTCGTTGTTGTGAAAAAAAGGAATGCTGTCATATCTAACCGAGCCATATGCTCCCTGTGCATATAGGTTTGATATAACCGAAGTTTTTAGAATTAACAGGGGAATTATGAAAAATTGTAGTTTTACTTTCATTTTTTTAAAACAAATTTACATGAAATCTTTCAAATTGCGCACGGTTAAATAAAAATTACTCCTTAAGTTTCGTTTTTAGAGCAAATATTTTCAAGGATTTTTTGGCAATTTTTGAAAGATATTGGAGAAAACTACTATATGACAATCCTTAATATCTGAGGACAGTCAAAATTCAAAGTAGGAATTTATCTTATAGAATTTGAGTTTTTTAAAAGTTGCGGGTTATGATATTGAAGACGGTGTGATTATTACCTCGAGAACTTTATGGGGATATAAAATTTTGTGGCTACTTGTCTTCCATTGTTTTTCCCTGAAATAAATTCATCTCCATGCTTGTCTATCAATTTTTCAAATGCTTTGGACGTCAATTCACTTAACTTTTCATTATCGGATTTTACAATTTTAAAGCGGCTCAATTTTCCTTGATGGTCAATGACAATTTCTACATACAATTTTTCTTCTCTTTTTTGCATGTATCGTGGAAAACTCCTGTCAATGTATTTTTCAAAATATTCATATAATTTTTGTTCCAGACAACTTTTTGCTTTTTCATTTTCAACGATGTCTTTACATGATTTGTGTCTGGGCCAAACTTCTACATGAAGAAATTCGGGCGTTTCTATATAATCTATGTTTTGCCGGTTGGTGACATTTTCGTCAATTGGTGTAATTTTTTGATCATTGGTTGTTTGATCATTGGTATGATTATCCCGGCTGTTATCCGTTTTATTGTCAAACATGGCAGGTTTGACATCAGGACGAATATTTGCAATCAACTTTTTGGTAACCTTTTGTGGTTCCTCTACTTTTTGATTTTTAGGAGTTTCAATGATGGTAATGGGTATTTCCCAATCATCAATATCCAGCGTATTGGTTGGATTCAGAATCATGGGAGTTGTGGCCCAACGGCTTTCCATGGCAATATAAACAAAAGACAAAGAAATAATAAGCCCTGTTTGAAACAAAATTGTACGTCCGGTTTTTTGCAAAATTTGTTTCGGCGTTTTCATAGTAGTTTTTCTTTTGAAAACGCCTGAATAAAAAATTTATTGCGTTCCGGCAAGTATTCTTCGCAAATAGTTAATTTGCCCTATGTGATATGCCATGTGCGATAGTAAATGTATGATAAATTGACCTTTGGTCAGGGAAAAAGGCAGAAAGGAAATAATTATTTGTTCTTCCAGAATTTCCGGTGAAAGTTTTGAAAGAACTTTTTCAACAGTTTGACCGGTTGTTTTTATTTCATCCAACAATAGATTTTTTTCTATGGCAGGTGAATTAAATTCTCTTTCACGGTCTCTCACATAATCAATCCCTCCAGATTCTTTACCTATAAAGTGCCTTAGATTTCCACATATGTGCAAGCATAAATGACCTATTGAATTTCTAATACCCGGCATAATTCGCCAAAGATGCTCCTCAGGTGTTTGCATTATTTCTTTTTCAAAATTGACAAATTGAAAATTAAACAATTGCAATAAGGTTTTATTGTCGTTCATGAAATCTATGTTTATTGTCATTACAAATATAGTGAATGCAAATGAACCAAACATCTTTGAATTGAGTTTTAAAAAAATTTAATACAGCTCGGGAATTAAATAAAACCATCCATGCGCCCGATTCTTTTATTACTTTTGCAGTATGCTTAATATAAACTTATTTCTCCTGCTTGTGTTGGTTTTAGGCAGCGTCACCGCTTGTGTCGAAGAAGAAAGATTTTACCCGAAACCAACAGGATATTTCAGAATAGATTTGCCGGAAAAAAGATACCTTACGTTTAATGACACATTGTGTCCATTTGTTTTTGATATTCCGGATTATGCCCATCCTGTCAAAAGAACCGACGAATTTTGCTGGTATAACCTTGAAATCCCACGGTATAAGGCAACCATACATTTGAGTTACAAAATTGTAGATAACAACCTGCCGTTGTTGACCGAAGACAGCCGTTTGCTTGTTATGAAACATATCAGCAAAGCAGGTAACATCAAAGAAAATTTGATTCTCGACACTTTGCATCATGTCTACGGAACGGTCTATGAACTAACCGGGAATGTCGGATCGGTCATGCAGTTTCATTTAACTGACAGCAGCAAACATTTTTTGCGTGGATCGCTTTACTTCAATGTTGTCCCTAATGCCGACTCTCTTCAACCTGTGGCCGATTACTTAAAAACAGACATATACCGTTTGATTGAAACTTTTCAATGGAAATGAGACGTTTTTTAAAATACCGTGACAAAGGTTTTATGATCTGGTTAGCTACAGGATGCGTATTGATTTTTGTTATGGTTTTGATTGGGGGGCTCACCAGATTGACGCATTCAGGCCTCAGCATGGTCGATTGGACTCTTTTCGGTTCTACTCCGCCATTTAACCAATCGGATTGGGAGCACCTTTTCGAGCAATACAAACAATATCCGGAATATAAACAGGTAAACTTCAACTTTTCACTGGAAGATTTTAAAAAAATTTTTTGGTGGGAATATATTCATCGTATGATTGGCCGATTGATGGGATTGATTTTTATTGCAGGATGGATTTACTTCTCTATGAAGAAAATTATTCTGCCTCCATTGCACAAACGCTTACTGATATTGGGGTTACTTGGGTTGTCGCAAGGATTGTTGGGTTGGTATATGGTACAAAGCGGGCTGCTTGACCGCCCGGATGTGAGCCACTACAGATTGGCCATGCATTTAGGAACGGCATTCATCACGTTTGCATATAACCTTTGGTTGTTGCTGTCGATTGGCTTTGAAGAAAAATTAGAAATCAACCATCAACGCAATCCCGGCATTGGGAAATGGCTTGTTGTCTTTAACGTTTTGCTGTTTTTACAAATCATTTATGGTGCCTTCGTGGCCGGTCTTGATGCCGGCTTTGTTTTTAACGACTGGCCTCTAATGGACAATTCAAGGGGGCAATGGATGGCCGATGCCGTCACGGCCATGCAGCCCTTTTGGAAAAATTGGGTTGAAAATATTGCGGGGGTACAATTTATCCATAGGCATATTCCATATCTACTTTTTGTTATCTGGACGATAGTTTGGCTTAAATCCCGGAAACAACTCCTTTCCAAATCCCAAACCAACTCCATACGTTGGATTGGTTTAGCACTTCTGCTACAATTCATACTGGGGGTCACCACATTATTGATGCACACTCCATTGTTGTTAGCTTCACTTCATCAACTGGGAGGATTTATTTTATGGGCAATGGGCATTTTTGCCCTTCATAGATTTTTCACAAAATGAATGAAAATCTTTTCGATATCCGATCAGATGTTGAAAAGAATCTCGCATTGATACCTGAGAAACCGGGGGTTTACCGTTTTTATGATCAAAACAAAACCATTCTATATGTGGGTAAAGCAAAAAATCTCAGAAAAAGAGTTTCGTCCTATTTCCAAAAAGAACACACCTCAGCACGGTTAAAATTACTGGTAAAAAAAATACGCTTTTTTGATTACATAGTAGTTGCAAGCGAGTGGGAAGCACTTTTGCTGGAAAATAATTTGATAAAAAAACTTCAGCCGCGATATAATGTAAATCTTAAAGATGATAAATCCTATCCATGGATTGTCATTGTCAAAGAAAATTTTCCAAGAATAATCAGCACAAGGCAACACCAAAAATTTAAAGGCGAAAAATTTGGTCCTTTTGCCTCGGTCATCACCATGCGATCTTTAATGCATTTAATCAGGGAAATGTTTCATCTACGCACATGCAAACTTGACCTAAGTCCGGAAAAAATCCGGGAAAACCGCTACAGACCGTGCCTGGAATATCACATCGGAAAATGCAAAGCCCCGTGTGCCGGCAAACAATCAGAACAAGATTATTTAGAAGAAATAGAAAGTGCCAAACAAATCATCAAAGGTAAAATAGATCCGTTGAAAGAATCGTTGCAAAAAAAAATGGAGGAACTGGCCGATAAATGGGAATTCGAAAAAGCAGAAGAAGTAAAACGTCAAATACAAATTTTGGATGATTACCAACACAAAAGCACTGTTGTTTCAGCCCACCTTGGACATTTAGATGTAATAACCTATCACCGCGACCAGACGCATTATTTTTTCAATTACTTAAAGGTTGAAGACGGTCGTGTTGTTCAGTCATACAACCTACACCTGGAGGCAATCACCGATGAAGAACCGGAAGATTTAATCCCTCAAGTTTTGTTTGAGTGCAGACAGATATTCCTATCGGAAGCAAAAGAAGTAATCGTACCCCAGGAAATCAATTGGTCGCCTGAAAACACCAAAATAACCGTACCAAAGGGAGGAGAAAAAAGCCGTTTGTTGGAATTGTCCTACAAAAATGCCCGCCAATTTTACATGGATTGGTTGTTGAGAAAAACTACATCCGAAAAAGCCAAATCGATTCCGGAGATTTTGATCCGCCTGAAAGAGGATTTACGTATCAATGAAGTACCCACACATATAGAATGTTTTGACAATTCGAATATCCAGGGAACATATGCTGTTTCATCTTGCGTGGTTTTCAAATACGGCAGGCCTTCCAAAAAAGATTACAGACATTTCAATGTCAAAACCGTCGAAGGACCGGATGATTTTTCCACGATGAAAGAGGTGGTGTATCGCCGTTACAAAAGATTGCTTGACGAAAATGAGCCACTGCCTCAATTGATCGTCATCGATGGAGGCAAAGGGCAATTAAACGCCGCTCTTGAAGCGTTGAACGAGCTGCAATTGAGAGGTAAAATCAGTATTGTGTCAATAGCCAAAAGATTGGAGGAAATTTATTTTCCCGGTGATCCTTACCCACTTTATCTCGACAAAAAATCACCCTCTTTGAAACTATTGCAACATATCCGAAATGAAGCACACCGTTTTGCCATCAGCCATCACAGAAGAAAAAGAGATGTTAAGGCCATCCGGACACAATTGACAAAAATTCCCGGCGTAGGCGAAAAAACTGCCTCAAAACTCATTCAAACTTTCGGTTCTATAGAACAGATCAAAAAATCCGGTTTTGAAGAATTGGCCAAAATTACCGGCCAAAAACTGGCTGCAGTGATCCTACAACACCTTGAACAGGAACAACAACGTTAATCTTGTGGTTTCTGAATTGTTCTTTTACAAAATTTCATATCCGGTTCGGTGAAAAATTTATGCACTTTGCGTTTGGAATTTAAACCGAAAAGTATCCCGTTTATTTTCTTACTTTCGCAATTAGATTGACCGAAGATGCAAAATTTGATGCTTCGACATAAACATTTATTTTTTGGTATCGTATTGATTCTGTTGACAGGTAACATTTTGTCGATCATCTATTGGAACAAGATAAAGCCGGTTACCGATACATATTTGGCACAAAAAATCACCCGTAAGATTTTAGAAAAAATCCTGACCCTGCAAGAATCTTTTCCTGCATTCATCGAAAAACAATCGATTCCCTCCAATGATTACTTGTTTTTTATTTCAAATAAAGGCGAAATCGTCACATGGAACAACCACGACATTGATCCACGCCTACTTCCTCACAACGATTTAGATACTTGTATGTTTATTCAAAACGGATTATATTACGTAAAACAAAAAAATATTTCCTCCAAAACATTCACAGCATTGTTTCTTATTCATCATCAATATCCGTTTGAGAACAAGTATTTGAAAAATCAACTCAATGAAAATATTTACGAAAATGTACAATTAAAATTTTTTCCTGACCGTCAAAACACACAAAATCTTTTTTTTATCAAACATCATAACCTGCAATTGCCTTACATCGATCTTAGAAAACCCCATTGCCACAAATTTAAAAAAAGGGATTATATGTATATTTTTCATATTGTTAGTTCTTTTATTCCACTTGATCTATATTTTTTACAGCTATCATGAAAAACCTGCAATTCAAAATGCCGGTTGGTTGATTTATTCTTTTGTTTGGTTGCTGTTGCAGTTATTGGAATTTCCATGGAATTATATCCGGGACGAATGGTTTTCCCCTCAAATCTATGCCTACAACGAATGGCAGCAATCTCCGGGTCAGTTATTGTTTAACTTGATTGTCTTTGGATATACGACAATGTATATATTGACGGTTTTTAAAACCATTGTCCGTTTCCGCAATTTTCAAAAAATTTTGTTGTTCGTATTTTTTATTCTTACCGGTATTATCATAAATTTTGAATGGCATCAGTTTCTTTTCAACAACAATATATCCTTGAGATTCGATAAATTTTACCTTCTTGACAAATACTCCATTACAGCTGCCTTTATTTTATTAATTCCACTATTGATTTGGATCATCTCTATCAGAGTGATTTCCGGTATCATTATGAACAAATTTTCCAACACATTGAAATATACTTTTTTGGCTATATCGATTTTGGTCTTTACTGTATTTGCTTATGCCCAAAATCTGTGGTTATCGATTATTTGGCCATTACACCTTGCATTTATCGTGATGCCTACTGGCAACAGGCCTCTACAAGAATATTTCAGAAGCATTTTTGCCTTGCTTATTCCGGCCTGCTTGTCGCTTACAATTTATCTAACCCGGGCCATAAATACCTCAGAACAAGACAATGCCCGTTTATTTGCCCAAAAATTGGCAGATAACCGCGACCCTGTGGCGGAATTTTTATTTCCCGACATAGCCACAAGAATACAACAAGACCCTTTGATTGCCGATAGCATACATACTTTTTGGTTGCATCCCGATTTTTTTAAAAATTATTTGGAAGAGAAGTATTTTCAGGGTTTTTGGAACAAATACCGCATCAGAGTGACTTATTGCGATGAAAACGATTCATTGGTCATTCAACCTGACAATCGCCTGACTGCATGTATCCCCTACTTTCACAATACTCTGTTTAAGGGCATTTTAAAAAGCAACCGGCTCAATTATGCCTACCGCAGCGAGGGTAATGTAACCTATGTTTCGGAAATTACGGTAATAGACAAGTTCTCAAATAAAGGAAAAATTTTTCTGGAATTTTATTTAAAACTCAACTGGCAATACGAAGGTTTTCCGGAATTGCTCATAAAAGATGTGCCGGGTATCTCACCTCCCAACATTCCCGGATTGTCGTTTGCCAAATATGTCAATAATCATATAGAATACTCGGTGGGCGATTATTCGTTTCCCGTTAAACCCGCCCAAACAATTGACACGGATCATTCATCTTTTCATGTACTTTTTGAACGCAACGAAATAGTAACCATTGGTGTGGCTTATGCAAGATTGAGCACCACTGACCTGCTTTCACTTTTTTCTATGTTTTATTTTGCCGGTATATTGTTTTATTTAATCACCGGATCATTTTACGGACAAATACTTGAATTGCCCAAAATTTTCTCCGGTGGTTTCGGAGCAAAATTGCAATGGTCGATGATCGCCATCTTGATAATTTTTACGGGCATGTTAATTTACTTTGTCAATACTTCGGTAAAAGAGCAGTATTTTCAAAGGTTTTTCTCTCAAATCAAAGAAAAATCGGGTTCCATCAAAACAGAACTGATGGAAAAGATTGAACCCAACGGCAATCTGACAAACCTTCCGGATTCCTACCTCGATTTCTTTCTTTCCAAACTGTCGAACTTGTTTTTTGTAGATATCCATATCTACACGACCGACGGTTTTCTATATGCCACTTCAAGGAATGAAGTTTTCCGGGCCGGACTAACAGGTCCGTTGATGAACCGTAAGGCCTTAGATGCCATGAAATTCGAAATGAAAACCGATTATTTGATTAAGGAGCGTTTGGGACAACAGGAATTTTTTTCTTACTACACCCCTTTGTTCAATCAAAAATCCGAAATAATTGCATGGTTAAACCTGCCATTTTTTTCAAAACAAAAAGATTTGGAAAAAGAGTTAAACTTGTATTTATCAAGATTCATCAATATCTTTATGATGATGTTTATTTTGATTGCGGTTGCTTCCTATTTTATTACGGGATGGTTAACCCGTCCGCTCGAATTGCTCAAAAACAGAATCATCAAATTACAACTCTCCGGATCTAATGAATTAATCGATTGGAAAGAAAAAGATGAGATTGGCAGTTTGATAGAGGCCTATAATAACAAAGTGAAAGAACTGGCCAAAAGCGTTGAGGAATTGTCGCGCACAGAAAGAGAAACTGCCTGGAGAGAAATGGCCAAACAAGTAGCCCACGAAATCAAAAACCCATTGACACCGATGAAACTTAAATTGCAATTGTTGCAAAGATCGATAGACAACCACGACCCGGATGTGTTGGAACGAATCAAACAAACCATACCTCAACTGATTGAACAAATCGACACTCTGGCGCATATCGCCGGAGAGTTTTCCACATTTGCCAAAATGCCCAACTACCGTCCCTCCCCCATCTGTCCTTATGAACTTTTGCAAAATATCATTCCCTTGCATCAAACTGCTCACGTAACCATATCGCTCAATACCGACGAAGCATCGACACAAACTTTTATCACCGGTGACAAAGATTATTTCGTCCGAATGATGAACAACCTGATACAAAATGCCATTCAAGCCATTCCGGAGGACCGTGAAGGCCACATTGCCATTCAATTGAAAAACACGGGCAAACACCTTGTGATATCGGTAAAAGACAATGGCTTGGGAATTCCCGAAAACATCAGGGATAAGATTTTCCAACCCAATTTCACAACCAAATCGGCAGGAATGGGGCTCGGACTGGCAATGGTCAGAATGATTGTGGAAAATTTCGGAGGGAATATTATTTTTACAACCGAAGAAAACAAAGGAACAGAGTTTATTTTGACGTTTCCTGTAAAAAAAGATTAATTGACCATGTTTACAATACAGAAAATTACATCAGCATTTTTGAGTGTTTTATTTTTATTTCCGTTTTGGGTTTTGGCACAACAATCCATCAAAGGACGTGTGACAGAAGCAGCCACCCAACAACCATTGCCTTTTGCCAACGTTTGCTTATTGAAAGATACCACCCTTGTCAAATGCGTTTCGTCTGACGAAAACGGACAGTTCAAAATAGACAATGTGTATCCGGGCATATACAAAATTTCTGTTTCGTTTATCGGATACCAGACACATATTGAATACGGCATACAGGTCAATGCAGGGAAAGACAGGATGTTGCAATTTTCATTGCAGCCCTCGGCAATTGCATTGGAAAGTGTGGAAGTTACCGCAGAAAGAGGCATACAGAGCAACGACCCGATGGCCGTGGTCAGTGCCCGCACATTCTCGGTGGAAGAATCGGAGTTGTATGTCGGCAGCCGTTTTGATCCTGCAAGAATGGTGGCAAATTATGCGGGAGTTCAAGGCGCAGACGACAGCCGAAACGATATCGTGGTGAGAGGAAATTCGCCTCTGGGCGTTTTATGGAGAGTGGAGGGCATACCCATTCCCAATCCGAACCACTTTGCCGTATCGGGCAGCACAGGCGGGCCCGTAACCATCATCAATAACAAAACATTGGCCAACTCGGACTTTTATTCCGGGGCATTTCCTGCCGAATTTGGCAATGCCATTGCCGCTGTGTTTGATCTGAAGCTCCGCAATGGCAACAATGAAAAACACGAGTTTACCACGCAATTTGGTTTTCTGGGAACAGAGCTCGCCGCTGAAGGGCCCATCAAAAAACAAAAATCATCATATCTTGCGGCCTACCGTTATTCGACCCTTGCCCTTTTCAGCGGTGCAGGCATCGACATTGGCACCAATGCCGTTCCACGTTACCAGGATCTTAATTTCAAATTGAATTTCCCTTTAAACGACGGTAAATCAATATCTGTCTTCGGACTTGCCGGCAAAAGCGATATAGACATTGTGATCAGCCGACAAAAAGATACTTCGGAGATAGATCTTTACGGACAAAATGACCGGGACCAATACTTTGGCACACGCATGGCTACAATCGGAGCTGTGTATACCCATCCGGTAAACGAAAAATGGTTGTTTAAAAACACCCTGGCCATCTCACACGAAAACCAGCACGCCTTTCACCAATACATTGCCCGGCATGTCGATAACAATGGCATGTTTGTCATCGATAGTGTGTATGATTATCTCTATTTTCATTTTACACAAAATAAAATAGCCGATCATGCCTATGCAAGTTACCGTCCGGCTGCCCGTTGGTGGATTAAAGCCGGTGTAGTGGCAGAGTTTTATCAATTACTTTTCAACGACAGTCAGTTTTATGAAACACCGCCCCATTGGGAAGTCAGATGGAATACCAACAAAAACACCTATATTGTTCAACCCTACATACAGGCACTGCATTCCATCAATGAAAAACAAGATATAACCTTCGGCCTGCATGGATTATATTTTGGCTACAACAGCACTTATTCGTTTCCGGAACCTCGTGTGGGTTGGCAATTCAAAATAAATTCCAAACACATGCTTTCAGCCGGAATGGGTTTGCACTCACAAATCATTCCTTTTTATGTGTATTTTTACCTTCAGCCCGACAGCAGCGGCAGGCGGAGAATCATCAATCAACACGTGGGACCTATGAAAAGCCATCACAACGTGGTAGGATATACCTATCAGGGCAAGTTCAGATTCAGAGCCGAAATTTATTATCAATATCTTTTCGATATTCCGGTTGAAGTGAAACCTTCTGCATTTTCTTTGGTAAATCAAGGCAGCAGTTTCAGCAGGTTTTTCCCTTCGGAACTGACAAACAAAGGCACAGGATACAATACGGGAGTAGAATTTACATTCGAAAAATTTGTGTATGGCAAATATTTTTTAATGTCTACGCTTACCCTCTATGATTCAAAATATAAAGCAAGTGACGGAAAATGGAGAAACACCGACTTCAATGGTAGGTATATTTTCAATTTTTTGGCAGGCAAAACTTTTAAAGCTGGAAAAAAAAGCACATTGAACATAGGCACGAAGTTTACTTATGCCGGCAGCCGTAGATACGGAATCATCGACACTTTGAGAACTTTTGCCGAACGCGAAATCATTTTCAGTGACAGCTTATATAACCAATTTCAATTTCCGCCTTATTTAAGATTGGATTTTAAAATAAATTTCCTGGTAAATAATCCCAAAGCTTCCCACGAGATAGGCATAGACCTGATCAATGTCACCAACCGGAGAAACATATTAAACTACACATTTGCGCCGGTGCAAGGCACAGACAGACCTCCCATCAAACTCAACTATCAATTGGGCTTTTTACCCCTTTTTTACTATAAAATCAATTTTCAGGCAAATGTGCGGTAGTGGCCTCTTCAAGATATGGGAGCATGACCGCGAAAGGTAGTAAAAGACGTGAAGAACTGCCGGGCAAAAAAATTCTCCCTCATAAAAAATCTCCTCTTCCTCAAGCATTGTATTATTTGAATTTTTACAAAATAAATATGGTGTGTAAAATTTTAAATTTTTTTATTTAAAAGTTTTTTTATATCCTTGTAAAATAATTTAAAATCAAATTGTTATGAAAACATTATTTATTCTGTTAAATGAAGCAGGAGCTTCGTTGCCTTTGCCACAATTAATTTTCTTGTTATTCGTAGCCGGATTAATGATCGTGTCTAATTGGAAAATTTTTGAAAAAGCCGGTAAACCCGGATGGGCTTCCATTGTTCCCATTTACAACATGGTGGTACTTCTGCAAATAGTCAAAAAACCGGTTTGGTGGATTCTTCTGTTTTTTATTCCTATTGTTAATATCATCGTTGCCATAATTGTTTATCATAATTTATCAAAATGCTTCGGCAAAAGTGTGGGATTTACCATTGGCCTGATATTCCTTCCAGTAATATTTTTCCCTATGCTGGCTTTTGGCGATGCCACCTATCAATGTGGAGAAAACAACAACAACATTCAAGGGGCATTTAATAAAATAGATGCTGTTTTGAATGACATTGACAGGTTGATGGATGAGTTTGAAAATTATGTTGACGACTTTATCGATAAAGGAGATACTTCAGCCATTCAAAAATACATGGAAGTGTCTCAAAAAATTATGCAAAAACAGATGGAATTGCAAAAACATCATGGATCAACTCACCCAAGACCAGCAAAACCGCTATGCCTCATTTGAGCAACGCTTGGAAAAAATCAACAAAAAATTGGAACAATAAAATAATTTTGTTGCAATAGTTTCTTTAAGAAAGCATGTAATTGATTACATGCTTTCTTAATTTTTGTTTTTACCGGGGGTATATTCTTTAACTTTTTGACCGTTTTTAAATTCAATGATTTTAATCACCTCTGCATTTTTTTTCCCATAATAAATCCATTTGCCGTGAGGCAAATGATTCTTATAATTCATTTCCGACTCTATGCCTCCAAATGGATACCATGTGGTCACTTTTCCTTCCTGACGACCTTGAACAAAATTTGCTTCCCTCATTTTTTTCCCATTGTCGTAAAAATAGGTCCACAATCCATCAAGTTTGTTTTGATAATACAATCCCATTTCCGCTATATTTCCGTTTTCAAACCATGCCTGATGCCAACCGTTCAGCACGCCATTGTCGTAGGTATCGAGAATTCTTGGTTTGCCGTCGGAATAAAAATACTTCCATTCTCCGTGTTTTTTACCAAGATTGTATTGCCCTTGAAATTCCAATTGTCCGTTTTCGAAGTAACCTTTCCATGGACCGTGCATCAAACCTTGTTCGAAATACCCCTCCTGCAATAACTTTCCGGAATCATACCAAGAGCGCCATAGACCATGTTCTTTTCCATTTTCAAACGGCCCTTCCATGATTTTTATGCCGTTTTCGTTCCAGGTAGTCCAAACACCTTGTTTTAGGTCGTTCACATATTTTCCTTCTTTCCAAATATTCCCATTTTCATAATAATACCTAAATAATCCATGTTTCTTATCATCGAAAAAATCTCCCTCCCATTCAATCTTTCCGTTTTTGTGGAAATAAAATGTCCAATGTCCATGACGTTTTCCATCTTTAAAATCCCCTTCAAAATCCAATTTGCCGTTAGGCAAAAAATATTGCCAATGCCCTTCTTTTAGTCCGTTTTTATAAAATCCCAAAGTGGAAATTTTGCCGTCTTTGAAATAAGTGATGAAAGTGTCATTCAATAAACCCGCCGAATAAAATTTTTTGACATGCAACTGACCATTGTCGTGATATTCAAAAGCAGGCCCGTTGAGAGTGTCATGTAGATAATTCTCTTTTGTGAAAAGGTTTCCGTTTTCGAAATAAGTCAAGCATTCGCCATGCCGTTTACCTTCATTAAACCGACAGTCGGTCATGGTATGACCATTTTCGAAGTATTTCAAAAACCTGCCATGTGGCAAAGAATTTTGGTAGGTTGCATGAATCTTTATTTTTCCGTTGGGGTAATAATCAATAAGTTGTCCGTTGCCTTCATTTAACAATACTTTCCCATCCTGCGAAGAAAAATATAAAGGATACTCCACCCCCTTTTTTATAGAGTACGATTGATTTTAATTGCCCGTTTGGATACCATTCCTTATATTCACCATCGAGCGTGTCCAAATGAAAAGTATATTGTTTTTGTATTTTACCGTTTTCAAAATATTCGGTCCATACACTGTCTTTATATCCCCGGGTATAAAATCCTTCAACTGCTTTTTGTCCTCCGGTGTAAAATGTCACAAATGGGCCGTGCTTCATCGAGAAACGGAAATTATCCTTTTTCTTTTACCGTGCTGTCGGGATAAAAAGATATAAATTCACCGTGATATTCACCATTGGCATAGTGGATCATTTGGGATAAACGCCCTTTTTCGTCGTAATATTTCCAAAGGCCATCCTCTACGCCGTTAAGCAAGTTTCCCTCGGCCTTAATCATACCTGATTTCGAACGGTAAATTTTGTATTCTTTTTGAGCTACAACCTTTATGGCAAAAACACTGAATACAAGCAGCAATAAAACATTACGGTTATGGAGAAAATATTTAATCATAGGTATCAGAACGTCGGTTATTCAAATATATTTTTAAATTTGACGCAAATATCCAAAAACAAAAAGGAATGTACGGAAATTTTAAGCAATATTTGGAAAACGAACTGAAATCCATTGAAGCATCGGGTTTATTCAAAAAAGAGCGGATCATCGAATCGGAACAAGGGGCTGAGATCATTGTGGGAGGAAAGAAAGTATTAAACTTCTGCTCAAACAATTATTTGGGTCTTTCGTCACATCCTGAAGTAATTGCAGCGGCCCACCGCACATTAGATTCCCGTGGGTACGGTATGAGCAGTGTCCGGTTTATTTGCGGTACACAAGACATACACAAAGAACTTGAGCGTAAAATAGCAGAATTTTTAGGCACCGAAGACACTATTTTATATGCTGCCTGTTTTGATGCCAATGGGGGGGTGTTCGAACCACTTTTCAACGAACAAGACGCAATAATTTCGGATGAATTAAACCATGCCTCCATTATCGATGGTGTGAGATTATGTAAAGCCCGTCGATACCGCTACAAAAATTGCGACATGGACGACCTTGAAGCAAAATTGAAAGAAGCATCCGATGCCCGTTTTAGAATCATTGTCACCGACGGGGTGTTTTCTATGGACGGATTTGTTGCTCCGTTGGATAAAATTTGCGACCTGGCCGAAAAGTACAATGCCCTTGTAATGGTTGACGAAAGCCATGCTACGGGTTTTATAGGCCCTACAGGACGTGGCACCATCGAGTTGAAAAATGTCATGGGGCGCGTCGATATTATCACAGGCACATTGGGTAAAGCGCTTGGGGGTGCCATGGGCGGTTTTACCACAGGACGAAAGGAAATCATTGAAATGCTGCGTCAACGTTCGAGGCCATATCTTTTCTCAAACTCTTTGGCACCTCACATCGTTGGAGCTTCAATCGCCGTTTTCGACATGCTTTCGAAAACAACCCATCTACGTGACAAACTCGAAAGAAACGTAAAATATTTCAAAGAGAAGATTAGATCGCTGGGATTTGACATCAAAGATGGCGAAAGTGCCATTGTACCTATTATGGTCTACGATGCCAAACTATCGCAAGATTTTGCTAATGCTTTATTGGAGGAAGGAATCTACGTGATTGGATTTTTCTACCCGGTTGTACCAAAAGGACAAGCACGCATCAGAGTACAACTTTCTGCTGCCCACGAAACCGAACATCTTGACAAAGCCATAGCCGCCTTTGAAAAAGTAGGGAAAAAACTTGGTGTCATTTAGCAACATGATATCATACAAAAAATACTTCCTTCTATCCATCTCCATTCCTGCCTTGTTGTTTTTCTACCTGAGATTTGAGGGATTGTTATGGATTCAAAGGAAATATCTGCGGTACAACTTCCAACAATCCGTTAAATTTGGAAAAACACACAGGGAAACCAAAAGTTTGATATTTTCCATTCATCAATTCAATCGCATTGCCTGGGAGGAAAAAGGCAAAGAATTCCGTTTTGACGGTAAAATGTATGATGTAGTCAAAATCATCAAGGATGGAAAGTTTATACGAATCGTTTGTTTGGAGGATAAGAAAGAAAAAGCATTGACAGATTATTTCAAAAAACTTTTACAGCACGATACCAAACAGTCCTTACCGTCTGATCCGGTTGCGCCAAAAAAATTTCGCAGAAATTTTTTGGTTGTCTGATTTTACACAAAATTTTCAGTTCCATATTAAAAGCATGCTTATAACATTTGGGTATTTAACTACATTTTATCAATCCATACAATTGCAACTCCTTTCACCCCCGCCGGAGATTTAACATGACAGATCAATGCTAACGTCTCTAAAGGCCGATGATCTTATGATTATTATGGTCATAATTTTCATTTCTATTCGTAATTTCTAAAATCATCAGTTATGAAAAAATTAAATTTTAACCATATATTGTTTTGTATTTTTGTTTTTATTGCCGGATTCTCTTTTGGGCAAGAAATAAACGTATTGGACAATGCCACGCTGCAACCTGTGGCAGGTGCTTATGTGTATGTTAATGAAGTATTACAAGGAAGCACCGACAACAAAGGTAAAATAACCTTAACTGGCCTGAAAAAAGGCGATCAAATCAAAATTAAACATTTGTCTTATTTTACCGCTACAGTATCATACGAAGATTTGGAGAAAAATAATTTTAAAATCTTGTTAAACGAAAAGGTTTACAATCTTGAAGCATTTGTCATATCGCCCAAACGCGATTCCCTAACTTTAAAAGAGTCCCCTTTAAAAATAAGAAAAATCGAAGCTGAAGAAATAAATTTTTACAACCCGCAAACAACGGCCGATATGTTAATCTACACCGGAGATGTATTTGTGCAGAAATCCCAACAAGGCGGAGGCAGCCCCGTTTTGAGAGGTTTTGAAGCCAGCCGTGTGTTGTTGGTGATTGATGGTATCAGAATGAACAATGCCATTTACCGTTCAGGCCATTTACAAAATGTCATCACGATTGATCCGAACATGCTTCAATCGGCAGAAGTAATCTTTGGCCCGGGATCGGTAATATATGGAAGCGATGCGTTGGGGGGAGTGATGGTTTTTCAAACCAAAAACCCAGTATTTTCCAATGATTCAAAATGGATTACCAAAGGAAGTGCTTATACCAGGTATTCAACCGCCAACGAGGAGAAAACCGGGCATATTGACTTTTCGATTGCCAACAATAAATTTGGTTGGATTTCCTCCTTCACTTATTCCGATTTTGGAGACCTGATGCAAGGAAACAATCGAAACTATGCATTAGGCACCGATTGGTACAGGAATTTTTACGTTAAAACCATTGAAGGAAAAGATTCGGTTTTTGTAAACAATAATCCAAACCTACAGGTTGGGTCCGGATACAAACAATATGACCTGCTTCAAAAAATTATGTGGAAACAAAGCGCAAACATCACTCATACCTTTAATTTCCAATATTCCACATCAAGCAACATCCCAAGATACGACCGTCTGCAACAAACATCCGGAGGATTACCCAGATATGCAGAATGGTATTATGGGCCGCAAAAACGCCTCTTAACATACTATAAATTGGAACACACACAAGGTAAATGGTGGGATAAAGCCACCCTTACCACTTCGTTTCAAAACATAGAAGAAAGCCGTCACACAAGACGTTTAAACAATCTTAAACTTCAGAGCAGAATTGAAAATGTTGAAGTTTATGCGCTAAATGCAGATTTCAGCAAAAAAATCAAGAAACACAAAATTTTTTACGGACTCGAAGGTGTTTACAATAAGGTTTGGTCTAAAGCTCATACAACCAATATTATCACGGGCGAAACCGATTCATTGGATACCCGTTATCCCGATGGAGGAAGCGATTGGTACAGTGCTGCCATTTATTTGAATTATGCTTATAAATTCAATGACATACTGACTCTTCATGCCGGATCCCGTTATAACTACATTGAATTGAAATCTATATTCAAAAGCAAAAACTTTTTCCCATTTCCATTTGATGTTGTAAATCAAGTAAATCATGCACCAAGTGGCATGCTTGGAGTAACCTGGCTTCCCGGCAAATGGAAATTTGCTTTGACCGGTAACACAGGATTTCGATCGCCAAACGTGGATGACCTTGGAAAGGTTTTTGAATCGGTGCCCGGACTCTTGATTGTGCCCAACCCGAACATAAAACCCGAATATACCTACACAGCAGATTTGACCATAGGCCGCGAAATCGAAAAAACATACCTTGAAGCTACCGCCTATTATACCTATTATGATAATCTTATCACCACTGCTCCCTATACTTTCAACGGACAGGATTCCATATTTTATGACGGGCGTTGGAGCCGGATTGTGGCAAACCAGAATGCCCTCAATGCTTTCATTTATGGCCTTCAGGCCTCTATGCAGGCAAATGTTACAGAAAATTTCTCCATACGCAGCACTTTAACTTATACTTACGGAAGGATAAAAACCGACTCGACCCCTTACCCTCTCGATCATATTCCTCCTGTATACGGAATGACCTCTTTTAGACTCAACAAAAATAAATTCAAAGGTGAAATCTTTTTTATTTATAACGGATGGAAACGCTTGAAAGATTATAACATGTTTGGTGAAGACAATTTATCCAAAGCCACCCCTTGGGGTACGCCTGCCTGGATAACCGTCAATGCCCGCGCAGGTTACCATTTGAATAAAATCATCGAAATTCAATTAGCTTTAGAAAATATACTTGATCAAAATTACCGGCATTTTGCCTCGGGAATATCTGCCCCGGGAAGAAATTTCAGGATAACCATTCGTGGATACTTCTAAAAATTGTCTCAAACGAACACATGCTTATATTGATTTTTTGAAAATTTCAAAAAACTCAAGACAATAAAAGCCCTTGATTTCAAGGGCTTTTATTTTTTACGTTCCAACACCCGTCTTAACCAGATGGGCAACAAAATACTTCCTATCAATATATACGGATAATAGCTCAAAACCCTCCATAAAGTGGCTTGAAGTGCAGCAAAACCATCAGGAGTAAATTGTTCCAGAAATCCCGAAAAAGAAATCTCGGCAACTCCGGCTCCGCCGGGAGTTGGACTTATCAACAAAATGACCCACATCACCAATTGGCGTGCATAAATCAACAGATGATCGGCTATGTTTAACGAAGGATTGAAGGCCTGTAATATAAAGTTTACAACCCAGAAACGTGCCGACCATGAAAGAATGGTATAAAAAAACGCCTTCAACCAGAAACCAAAATTTTTTCCTTTCAATACTATGGATGTAATAATTAAATTATTGGCTGTTTCGAGTGCTTTATATCTCCATTTTCTGAGCAACCTGAATGAAAAAATTTTGACCAACCAATATTTTACGACTTTCGGACGAATAAACAAACCATAAAAAATCACACCTATCAATATCAAAATAAACGCATAACCAACATAAAACAATTGCTTGCTGCCAAATTCCACTCCTAAGATTTGTTTTTGCAAACTAAGAGGGAAAAGCTCTTGCGTGCCGGTGAAAATCAACACCAAAGGCACCATGATGACATAAAACAATTCATCTAGAAAAGCCGTAACCATGACAATTGCCGTGCTTTTTCCAAGTGGAATTTTTTCCTGATTTAAGATAAAAATGGCAAAACCCGATCCTCCCACCACGCTGGGTGTGAGCGACGAGGCAAATTCCCATAACATCACCACATCAAATGCCTGTCTCCAGGACAATTTTCCGTCTGTCAGGACTCTTATTCTAAGCATATAGGCAAGATCACGCAATATCATCAACAATATCGCCACCAATAACGACCATAGCGACATTCCCGACCAATCATAGCCATTCCAGTCAGTTTTGCTTAGCCCATCATACGCAAGATAAGATGATGCCAACAAACCGATAAAAACAGCCAAAAATATCCTTTTCCCCGAAAATATTTTCCTGAAATCAGTTGCTTCTGTTGTCATATTGAGGGCGAAAATTATTAAAATTTATTTTAGATTTATCCGAATTGCCTGCCAATGTATTGTTAAAAATGCATAATCTAAGTTTTTTTTATGATTTAACCATAAAACATGGTTTTTAAACTGTTTTTTTTTATTTTCGCGCCCTACATGTGGGCATGTATCCTATTTAAAATAAATATGTTATAGAATATAAAAATTTTTCCCATGAAATTGGAAATTAAACAAATCAGCAAAACTTATCAAAACAATTTAAAAGCATTAGACAATGTTTCGCTGACACTCACCACGGGAATGTTTGGACTTTTAGGTCCCAATGGTGCCGGAAAATCTACATTGATGAGGATTTTAAGCACACTTATTGCCCCGGACAGCGGTGAAATATATTTGAACGACGAGAATGTTACCGACAAACCATGGAAAATCAAATCGATTCTCGGATATCTACCACAAGAATTTGGTGTTTATCCTAAAACTACTGCTATCGAACTCCTTACACACATTGCCGTTTTGAAAGGAATTGTAAACAAAAGAAGGGAAATCGCCGGGCAGTTGTTGCATATGGTAAATTTGTATGAACATCGCAACAGATATGTGTATGATTTTTCCGGAGGTATGCGTCAACGGTTTGGCATTGCACAAGCATTAATGGGCGACCCAAAAATATTGATTGTTGACGAACCTACTGCCGGCTTAGACCCAACCGAAAGAAACCGTTTTCAAAACATTCTGGCTGATGTGGCTAAAGAAAGGATAGTTTTATTTTCGACCCATATCGTCCAGGATATTTCGGATTTATGCAACAAAATGGCAGTTTTGCACAAAGGCCGGGTAAAATTTGAAGGTTCTCCGGCAGATGCCTTAAAGTTAATAGAAAACAAAGTTTACGAAAAACAAGTGGAAAGTTCGGAAATTCAATCTTTGTCTGAACAATACAACATACTGTCTTATAAGCTAAAATACGGGCAACATTTTATCAGTATTTTTTCCGAAGATTTTCCCGGCAAAGATTTTAAGCCGAAACAGCCCGATTTGGAAGATGTTTTTTTCTATATGTGTAATGTAAATGAATAAAATACGATGAAACAAATTGTTTCCATATTACCTTTCGAATGGAAGTATTGGTTTAAAAAACCATCTGTATATGTTTATTTTTCTGTTATCATGCTCTTTGCATTGTTGATTTTCAGCATAGAAACCATTCGAATTGGCAATGTAACAGAAGTTGTATACAAAAATGCCCCTTATTCATTGACAAACCTCTACATTCTTATCTCATTATTCCTGCCTTTGATTTTAAATGAATTTATTGCATTTTCACTGGCCCGTGACTACGAATATAAGTTTCATGAAATCATCTATACCTATCCTGTATCAAAATTTGTGCTTTTTAGCGGAAGGTTTTTGGGAGCATTCCTACCGGTCATAATGATTTTTGCCTCGATTCCCTTGGCAGATATTTTGGCCCATTTGGTTCCTTGGACTTCCGAAGATTCTTTACTCCCTTTTAATCTCACCCATCATTTGTGGTGTATGACCATCATTGTCTTGCCCAGCTTGATCGCCATCGGTTGCATATTATTTTTCTTTGGCTCTTTTTTGAAAAATATCAAATACTCCATCTTGATTGCCGTCGGAATGCTGGCATTTTATTTTTCATTTTTGCAGTTGTCCGATAATTTAATTGATCATTCTTTCATTGACATTGCCGACCCATTTGGATTGATTCCATTATTTGAACTGCTGAATAAACAGACCGCTTATGAAATGAATCATTATTTGATCGTGCCTACCGCCAGATTTATAATTAACAGGATTGTTTGGTGCGGATTGGGCATTGGTTTATTTTTTATGGCCGTATATAAACAGAGAATCAGATGGAATCTTCCGAAAAAAACAGCAGACAGCAATGATTCCGGCAAAACCATACGGTCTTTTATTCAAGTTCAATATAAATCCATTCGATTTTCAAAAATAACCGGAGGATTTTCATGGATGTTATCTGCAGTGGCCAATGAGGCCTCTTTGGGTCTAAAATACATGCTGCGCAGCAATGTTTTGATATTCATGACCGGAATTATTTTTCTGATGTATCTTATGTATTTCATCGGAATGATTCAGGATGATGAAGCCCCAAGATATGCCACAACTTATTACACGCTGAAAATAATTTTCTTTGTTTTTTTCATTTTAAAATTGTTTTTTATCTACTTGTCGGCCGAAATCTTTTGGCGTGAAAAAACAAGTTTCTTTTCCGAAATCAAATATTCTTTGCCGGTGTCTCCTGCGGTTATCCTTACCGGCAAATTGTTTTCATTGATGTTGCTTTATATATTCTGCGGTATTTTCTTTTTATTGTTCGGTATCCTGTATCAAACTTTCAAAGGAGAAGCTCCTATTGAATTTTCAATATATTTTACGGAAATTTTCTTTTTTAAATTCACCGATTTCATTGCGTTAATCATTTTGTCTTTTTTCTTACATGCATTGACCGGGCAAAAGTTCATTTCCATGGGAATAGTGATTTTAATTCTTACGTTTCAACCAGTATTGAAAGCTTCCCTGCACATCAAATCCAATATGGCCGGCATCTTACCCACTTTTCCGGACATCATTTATTCCGATTTTTATGGCTATGGTCCTTATTTGACACAATATATTTCATTTTGGTTTTATTGGATGCTGATTTATGCTTTTGTATTTTATGTCACTATCGTCATATTTGAAGGTTACAAAAACATATCCTTCCTTGACAAACTTTTTATAATATTTCAGCAAAAAAATCAAGAAACACAAAATTTTTTACGGACTCGAAGGTGTTTACAATAAGGTTTGGTCTAAAGCCCACGACAACCAACATAATTATCACGGGCGAAACCGATTCGTTGGACACCCGTTATCCGGATGGAGGAAGCGATTGGTACAGTGCTGCCATTTATTTGAATTATGCTTATAAATTCAATGACATACTGACTCTTCATGCCGGATCCCGTTATAACTACATTGAATTGAAATCTATATTCAAAAGCAAAAACTTTTTCCCATTTCCATTTGATGTTGTAAATCAAGTAAATCATGCACCAAGTGGCATGCTTGGAGTAACCTGGCTTCCCGGCAAATGGAAATTTGCTTTGACCGGTAACACAGGATTTCGATCGCCAAACGTGGATGACCTTGGAAAGGTTTTTGAATCGGTGCCCGGACTCTTGATTGTGCCCAACCCGAACATAAAACCCGAATATACCTACACAGCAGATTTGACCATAGGCCGCGAAATCGAAAAAACATACCTTGAAGCTACCGCCTATTATACCTATTATGATAATCTTATCACCACTGCTCCCTATACTTTCAACGGACAGGATTCCATATTTTATGACGGGCGTTGGAGCCGGATTGTGGCAAACCAGAATGCCCTCAATGCTTTCATTTATGGCCTTCAGGCCTCTATGCAGGCAAATGTTACAGAAAATTTCTCCATACGCAGCACTTTAACTTATACTTACGGAAGGATAAAAACCGACTCGACCCCTTACCCTCTCGATCATATTCCTCCTGTATACGGAATGACCTCTTTTAGACTCAACAAAAATAAATTCAAAGGTGAAATCTTTTTTATTTATAACGGATGGAAACGCTTGAAAGATTATAACATGTTTGGTGAAGACAATTTATCCAAAGCCACCCCTTGGGGTACGCCTGCCTGGATAACCGTCAATGCCCGCGCAGGTTACCATTTGAATAAAATCATCGAAATTCAATTAGCTTTAGAAAATATACTTGATCAAAATTACCGGCATTTTGCCTCGGGAATATCTGCCCCGGGAAGAAATTTCAGGATAACCATTCGTGGATACTTCTAAAAATTGTCTCAAACGAACACATGCTTATATTGATTTTTTGAAAATTTCAAAAAACTCAAGACAATAAAAGCCCTTGATTTCAAGGGCTTTTATTTTTTACGTTCCAACACCCGTCTTAACCAGATGGGCAACAAAATACTTCCTATCAATATATACGGATAATAGCTCAAAACCCTCCATAAAGTGGCTTGAAGTGCAGCAAAACCATCAGGAGTAAATTGTTCCAGAAATCCCGAAAAAGAAATCTCGGCAACTCCGGCTCCGCCGGGAGTTGGACTTATCAACAAAATGACCCACATCACCAATTGGCGTGCATAAATCAACAGATGATCGGCTATGTTTAACGAAGGATTGAAGGCCTGTAATATAAAGTTTACAACCCAGAAACGTGCCGACCATGAAAGAATGGTATAAAAAAACGCCTTCAACCAGAAACCAAAATTTTTTCCTTTCAATACTATGGATGTAATAATTAAATTATTGGCTGTTTCGAGTGCTTTATATCTCCATTTTCTGAGCAACCTGAATGAAAAAATTTTGACCAACCAATATTTTACGACTTTCGGACGAATAAACAAACCATAAAAAATCACACCTATCAATATCAAAATAAACGCATAACCAACATAAAACAATTGCTTGCTGCCAAATTCCACTCCTAAGATTTGTTTTTGCAAACTAAGAGGGAAAAGCTCTTGCGTGCCGGTGAAAATCAACACCAAAGGCACCATGATGACATAAAACAATTCGTCCAAAAAAGCAGTAACCATGACAATTGCCGTGCTTTTTCCAAGTGGAATTTTTTCCTGATTTAAGATAAAAATGGCAAAACCCGATCCTCCCACCACGCTGGGTGTGAGCGACGAGGCAAATTCCCATAACATCACCACATCAAATGCCTGTCTCCAGGACAATTTTCCGTCTGTCAGGACTCTTATTCTAAGCATATAGGCAAGATCACGCAATATCATCAACAATATCGCCACCAATAACGACCATAGCGACATTCCCGACCAATCATAGCCATTCCAGTCAGTTTTGCTTAGCCCATCATACGCAAGATAAGATGATGCCAACAAACCGATAAAAACAGCCAAAAAAATCCTTTTCCCCGAAAATATTTTCCTGAAATCAGTTGCTTCTGTTGTCATATTGAGGGCGAAAATTATTAAAATTTATTTTAGATTTATCCGAATTGCCTGCCAATGTATTGTTAAAAATGCATAATCTAAGTTTTTTTTATGATTTAACCATAAAACATGGTTTTTAAACTGTTTTTTTTTATTTTCGCGCCCTACATGTGGGCATGTATCCTATTTAAAATAAATATGTTATAGAATATAAAAATTTTTCCCATGAAATTGGAAATTAAACAAATCAGCAAAACTTATCAAAACAATTTAAAAGCATTAGACAATGTTTCGCTGACACTCACCACGGGAATGTTTGGACTTTTAGGTCCCAATGGTGCCGGAAAATCTACATTGATGAGGATTTTAAGCACACTTATTGCCCCGGACAGCGGTGAAATATATTTGAACGACGAGAATGTTACCGACAAACCATGGAAAATCAAATCGATTCTCGGATATCTACCACAAGAATTTGGTGTTTATCCTAAAACTACTGCTATCGAACTCCTTACACACATTGCCGTTTTGAAAGGAATTGTAAACAAAAGAAGGGAAATCGCCGGGCAGTTGTTGCATATGGTAAATTTGTATGAACATCGCAACAGATATGTGTATGATTTTTCCGGAGGTATGCGTCAACGGTTTGGCATTGCACAAGCATTAATGGGCGACCCAAAAATATTGATTGTTGACGAACCTACTGCCGGCTTAGACCCAACCGAAAGAAACCGTTTTCAAAACATTCTGGCTGATGTGGCTAAAGAAAGGATAGTTTTATTTTCGACCCATATCGTCCAGGATATTTCGGATTTATGCAACAAAATGGCAGTTTTGCACAAAGGCCGGGTAAAATTTGAAGGTTCTCCGGCAGATGCCTTAAAGTTAATAGAAAACAAAGTTTACGAAAAACAAGTGGAAAGTTCGGAAATTCAATCTTTGTCTGAACAATACAACATACTGTCTTATAAGCTAAAATACGGGCAACATTTTATCAGTATTTTTTCCGAAGATTTTCCCGGCAAAGATTTTAAGCCGAAACAGCCCGATTTGGAAGATGTTTTTTTCTATATGTGTAATGTAAATGAATAAAATACGATGAAACAAATTGTTTCCATATTACCTTTCGAATGGAAGTATTGGTTTAAAAAACCATCTGTATATGTTTATTTTTCTGTTATCATGCTCTTTGCATTGTTGATTTTCAGCATAGAAACCATTCGAATTGGCAATGTAACAGAAGTTGTATACAAAAATGCCCCTTATTCATTGACAAACCTCTACATTCTTATCTCATTATTCCTGCCTTTGATTTTAAATGAATTTATTGCATTTTCACTGGCCCGTGACTACGAATATAAGTTTCATGAAATCATCTATACCTATCCTGTATCAAAATTTGTGCTTTTTAGCGGAAGGTTTTTGGGAGCATTCCTACCGGTCATAATGATTTTTGCCTCGATTCCCTTGGCAGATATTTTGGCCCATTTGGTTCCTTGGACTTCCGAAGATTCTTTACTCCCTTTTAATCTCACCCATCATTTGTGGTGTATGACCATCATTGTCTTGCCCAGCTTGATCGCCATCGGTTGCATATTATTTTTCTTTGGCTCTTTTTTGAAAAATATCAAATACTCCATCTTGATTGCCGTCGGAATGCTGGCATTTTATTTTTCATTTTTGCAGTTGTCCGATAATTTAATTGATCATTCTTTCATTGACATTGCCGACCCATTTGGATTGATTCCATTATTTGAACTGCTGAATAAACAGACCGCTTATGAAATGAATCATTATTTGATCGTGCCTACCGCCAGATTTATAATTAACAGGATTGTTTGGTGCGGATTGGGCATTGGTTTATTTTTTATGGCCGTATATAAACAGAGAATCAGATGGAATCTTCCGAAAAAAACAGCAGACAGCAATGATTCCGGCAAAACCATACGGTCTTTTATTCAAGTTCAATATAAATCCATTCGATTTTCAAAAATAACCGGAGGATTTTCATGGATGTTATCTGCAGTGGCCAATGAGGCCTCTTTGGGTCTAAAATACATGCTGCGCAGCAATGTTTTGATATTCATGACCGGAATTATTTTTCTGATGTATCTTATGTATTTCATCGGAATGATTCAGGATGATGAAGCCCCAAGATATGCCACAACTTATTACACGCTGAAAATAATTTTCTTTGTTTTTTTCATTTTAAAATTGTTTTTTATCTACTTGTCGGCCGAAATCTTTTGGCGTGAAAAAACAAGTTTCTTTTCCGAAATCAAATATTCTTTGCCGGTGTCTCCTGCGGTTATCCTTACCGGCAAATTGTTTTCATTGATGTTGCTTTATATATTCTGCGGTATTTTCTTTTTATTGTTCGGTATCCTGTATCAAACTTTCAAAGGAGAAGCTCCTATTGAATTTTCAATATATTTTACGGAAATTTTCTTTTTTAAATTCACCGATTTCATTGCGTTAATCATTTTGTCTTTTTTCTTACATGCATTGACCGGGCAAAAGTTCATTTCCATGGGAATAGTGATTTTAATTCTTACGTTTCAACCAGTATTGAAAGCTTCCCTGCACATCAAATCCAATATGGCCGGCATCTTACCCACTTTTCCGGACATCATTTATTCCGATTTTTATGGCTATGGTCCTTATTTGACACAATATATTTCATTTTGGTTTTATTGGATGCTGATTTATGCTTTTGTATTTTATGTCACTATCGTCATATTTGAAGGTTACAAAAACATATCCTTCCTTGACAAACTTTTTATAATCAAGAACCATTTTGCTCAATACAAACTTTTCCCCACCACCGCATTGATTATTGTAACCGGATATGCAGGATTTTTACATTATCATGTTAATATCAGAAATCGTTTTCTTTCTTATGATGATGAAATATATTGGCGTGCCTTTTATGAAAAAAACTATCAAAAATATAAAGATAAACCCCAGCCCAAAATTGTATATGCCGATTATGCCATTGACCTGTTTGGGAAAGAAAGAAAATATTTCGTCAAAGCAAAGCTATATCTCAAAAATAAATTCAATGAACCTATCGAGGAGTTGTATATCAATAATCCTGTGAAACATCCGTTTGAAATCATCAACAACAATTTAACATTAATACACAAAGACACTTCAAAATTGGTTTCATTTGAAATTTACCGTTTAAAACAACCACTTATGCCAGGAGACAGTATGTTGTTTGAATATAGCTATAAAGAAATCTATGAGAGCATCGAAAACGAACTTTCTAATCCATACCTGATGCCAAACGGCACATTCTTAAACTACAGTATGTTTACTCCGGCTTTTGGTTATGACGAAAGTTATGAAATTGCAGAAAATACCGAAAGAAAAAAACAAGGATTGTCAATAAAGCAATTTTATTTACCTCCCTTGGAAACAAACTGCACCCAAAAATGCATGTGGAATTATGTTACACAATCGGACTGGGCCAAAATGCATTTTGTCATCTCCACTTACGCTGACCAAATGGCCATTGCGCCCGGCAAGCTTGTGAAAAGATGGACCACAAAAAACCGGGCATATTTTGAATACCGCCTTGACCAACCGTCTTTGTTCTTCTTTAATGTAATGTCCGCAAGGTATGCTGTTAAAAAAGAGCGTTTAAATGATATTGAACTGGCCATTTACTACCACCCCGGCCATGAATGGAATGTTCCTCAAATGATGGATGCCCTGAAAGCTTCCATCTCTTATTACGTCAACCATCTCGGAAAATATTATCACAATGAAGCCCGTATCATTGAATTCCCACAATTTTCTTCATTCGCACAGGCATTTCCGGGCACTATGCCCTATTCAGAAAGTATCGGTTTTACATCAAACTACAAAGACAATCAAGAAGACATCAATAGAATTTTTCATGTGGTTGCTCACGAAATGGCTCACCAATGGTGGGCTCACCAGGTAGTAGGAGCAAAAATGCAAGGAGCCCCTTTCCTTTCCGAATCACTTGCCGAATTCTCGGCTTCCAATGTCATTGCCAAAGTATTTGGTGAAGATATGTTGCTGAAATTTTTGCGTCGGTCCAATCGTAATTATATCACTTCACGCGCTTATGAAACCAAAAGAGAACCGACTTTATTGACCACAGACCAACAATCGTATGTTTATTATGACAAAGCAGCCGTGGCTCTCAATGCCATTCAACATCAAACAGGTTCTGCAATAATGTTCAATGTATTGCAACAATTAATCAAGAAATTTGCTTATCAAGAACCACCATACCCCACTTCTCTTGAGTTCTCCAAACGATTGTATGACCTTTGCCCCGATTCCCTCAAACCTTTTGTGCAAGAACATCTCGAAAAAATTATCATTTGGGACCTTGACGTCAAAAGTAAAGAAGCCAAACCCCAGGCTGATTCTACCTGGGAAATTAATTTAAACATAGAATTTTTCAAGAGTTCTTATCTGACAAACATTTCTTTAACAGAAAACATCAAAAACACCGACTTGGGAAAATCCGAACGTCTTGTTGCAACCGGTCCGGTCACCATAACCGCTTATGAGAAAAAAAAGGGAAAAATGTATGGTGAACCCTTAGCTTCATCAACCATCATGATTCAAAACAATCACGCTTCTATCAAATTAATATGCCCCAAAAAACCCGACAAGATAGTCATTGACCCCAAATTTGCTTATATTTGGAAAGACGTTGAAAAAAAAGAAATAACCCCTTAACACCACAAAAACTTTTGTAAATGATAACTTTCACTTAATCAAATCATTTTAAAAATTAGGACGAGATAAATTTTTTAAATTACCTTTGCCGGTCTAAAAAAAGACAGATGAAAATTTTTGAAGAATACAACCAACTTGATTTACCCGCCTTTGCCGAAAAGATACTGGATTTCTGGCAAAAAAATAAAATATTTGAGAAAAGTGTAGAAAACCGCAAGGGCAAACAAAAGTTTATTTTCTACGAAGGTCCGCCATCAGCCAACGGAATGCCCGGTATTCACCACGTTATGGCCAGAACCATCAAAGATATTTTTTGCCGGTATAAAACTCTGCAGGGCTATTATGTTGAAAGAAAAGCGGGTTGGGACACTCATGGTTTGCCTGTGGAACTTGGTGTGGAAAAAGAGCTTGGCATCACCAAAGAAGACATTGGCAAAAAAATAAGCATCAAAGAATACAACGAAGCATGCCGCAAAGCTGTTATGAAATACACAGCCCATTGGAACGATTTGACCGAAAAGATGGGCTACTGGGTAGATATGAAAAATCCATACATTACCTACGAAAATAAATACATCGAATCGGTTTGGCATCTACTCAAAATGCTCTATGAAAAAAACCTATTGTATAAGGGATATACCATTCAACCCTACTCTCCTGCAGCAGGTACCGGTCTCAGCTCTCACGAACTCAACCAACCGGGATGCTACAGAAATGTAAAGGACTTGTCGGCCACTGCCCTTTTTCAACTTACCGCTGAATCAGAAGAAAAGCTTAAACAAGCATTGTCTGTTTCTTCTGAACTTCCTGTCTATATTGCTGCTTGGACAACAACCCCCTGGACCTTACCTTCCAACACGGCACTGGCAGTAAACCCTGACATTGAATATGTGTTGGTAAAGACATTTAACCCATATACTTCGCAACCTCAGCTTATTGTACTAGGGAAAGACATTCTATCTCGGTATTTCAAACCTGAACAAGAAGCTTTGCCATGGGAAGATTATAAACCCGGAGATAAAAAAGTACCTTACCGTATTTTGGCTGTATTTAAAGGCAAACTACTGGTCGAGAATCAACTACGCTACCACCAATTGCTTCCATATGTTTTGCCCTACAAAGATGCCGATAAGGCCTTCAGGATTATACCCGGAGATTTTGTCACCACCGACGAAGGAACCGGAATCGTACACATAGCACCAACTTTTGGTGCCGACGACATGAAAGTTGCCAGAGAAGCCGGTGTTCCTCCCATGCTTGTTTTAGACGAAAATGACCGACCTGTACCTTTGGTCGATCTTCGCGGAAGGTTCCGCCCCGAAGTCAATGACCCGGTTTTTGGGCTTGCCGGAGAACCGGTCAAAGAGGCCTATCTTACTCCGGAAGAACGCAAAGCAGCCATCGAAAAACAAAGAGAACAATTGAAATCGATTATCAGCGATACGTCCAAACTCGATTATCTTTCGGTAGATGATAGAATAGTTATAAAACTGCAAATGGAAGGCAAACTGCTGAAAAAAGAAAAATACGAACACAACTATCCGCATTGCTGGCGTACCGATAAGCCCGTGATTTATTATCCTTTGGATTCATGGTTTATAAAAGTTACGGCTATCAAAGACCGTTTGGTTGAACTCAACAAAACAATATATTGGAAACCCGAAAGTACCGGAATCGGCCGTTTCGGCAACTGGCTCGAAAATGCCAACGATTGGAATCTTTCGCGTTCGAGATTTTGGGGTATTCCCTTGCCTGTTTGGAAAAGTGAAGACGGAGAAACAAAATGTATCGGATCTTTCGCAGAACTAAAAAAAGAATGTGAAAAATCAGTGGCAGCAGGCATAATGAAATCCAATCCGCTTGCCTCTTTCAATGAAAATGACCTGTCTGACGAGAACTATCATAAATTCGACATTCACCGGCCTTTTGTGGATGAGATTATATTGGTATCATCCAATGGCTTACCGATGTACCGAGAAACCGATTTGATTGACGTTTGGTTTGATTCCGGAGCAATGCCTTACGCACAGTGGCATTGGCCTTTTAACAAAAAGGTCAATTTGGAAGAAATCATGCCGGCTGATTTTATTGCCGAAGGTGTGGACCAAACTCGTGGCTGGTTTTATACACTGCATGTGATTGCTACTGCGTGTTTTGATTCGGTGGCTTATAAAACGGTAGTATCCAACGGGCTCGTCCTCGACAAACATGGCCAAAAAATGAGCAAGCGATTGGGAAATGCCATCGATCCTTTCGAAACACTCAAAAAATTTGGCCCAGATGCAACACGCTGGTATATGATTACCAATGCCCAACCTTGGGAAAACCTTAAGTTTGATCCGGATGGCATTGTCGAAACCCAACGTAAATTTTTCAGGGCGTTTTTCAACACATATTCCTTTTTTGCCCTATATGCCAATATAGATCACTATCGTGCCGAAGAAGCACAAGTACCCGTCAAAGAACGCCCGGAATTAGACCGTTGGATTCTTTCAAAACTCAATTCTCTTATCAAAAACGTCAAAGAAAATCTCGACGACTATGAACCCACACGAGCAGCACGTTCGATCGAAACATTTGTTGTAGACCACTTGAGCAATTGGTATGTCCGTTTGAGCCGCCGACGTTTCTGGAAAGGAGAATACAATCAAGATAAAATTTCGGCATACCAAACACTTCACACTTGTCTTGTTACTCTGGCTCAACTTTCATCCCCTTTTGCTCCATTCTTTAGCGATTTTATCTACCGTAATCTCACCCAAAACATCAAGGGCAACTATCCTCCTTCCGTCCATTTAACCGATTTTCCCAATTCCGACGATTTAATGATAGATTTGCATCTTGAAGAAAAAATGGATCTGGCACAAATCATTTCAGGACTTGTTCTCAGTTTGCGTAAAAAACAAAATATTCGTGTGCGTCAGCCACTGCAAAAAATGATGATACCGGTATTGAATAGTGCACAAAAAGAGATGATCAAAGAAGTAGAACACATTATCTTAAGTGAAGTCAATGTAAAAGAAATTGAATATCTTGATGCCAATCAAAGCATTATTGTTAAAAAAGTGAAACCCGACTTCAAAAAACTTGGTCCCATACTTGGGCCTCTTATGAAATCGGTAACCCAAAAACTCTTAGATCTCACTCAGGAAGAAATAAATTCACTCGAGAAAAACCAAAAAATCGATTTGGTCATAGAAGGACAAAATATCACGCTTACAACCGACGAACTTGAAATCATTCCTCAAGATATACCCGGCTGGTTGGTTGCCCATGACAAAGGCATCACCGTTGCCCTCGATATACGTATCACCGATCAACTCAAATATGAAGGATTGGCCAGAGAATTTATCAACCGTATACAAAACCTCAGAAAAGAACTCGGTTTTGAAGTTACCGATAAAATCATAATTGAAATTGAAAAAAATGATATAATTGAAAAAGTGGTAGAATTGCATAAAGATTATATTTGTTCGGAAACTTTGGCAGAAGATATTATATTTACAGGCAAAATGCAACAAAATTTATCAAACATCGTAGACCTTGAAGAATTTCAAATACATGTGAAACTATTTAAATCTAAATACCATGGCGAAAAAAGCAACTAACTCCAAAAGCCAAAAAGAAAAACCAAAAAAAACTGCCTCTTCCAAAACCGGCAGAAAGGAAGAGAAAAAGTCGGCTGCAAAAAAGAATAAAAAAGAAAAAGCTGAAGAAAAGGAAAATAAAAAAACTGCTGCCAAAAACACTCAAAAAGTAACGGCAGACAAAAAAAAGTCCGGCAAAACACCAACTAAGAAAGAAGCTAAATCCCAAGAAAAGGAAACAAAAAAGAAACCTAAAACCAAAAAAGCCAAATTGGAAGAAGAAGATGAAGAATTGATAGATGATCTTGAGCCCGATCCTGTTGATGATGAAGATGAAGAAGATAGCGATGAAGTAAATGTCGATATTGACCCGTCTATTCTTGTTGGTGATGACCTTGCAGTTGACGATGACGATGATGATGACGACTATGTCCCACGCAAACCCAACCCCACAATGATCAAGGGAAAAGTAAGACCTTTATTCGAAGAAAAGAAAATACCGCAACCCAAATGGTCTCCTCCCAAAGAAGAAATTCGAAAACCGGTGAAAGCTTTTGAAGACAACCGTGTCAGATACTCCGACGAAGAACTGGCTGAGTTTAAGGAGATTATATTAAAAAAACTCGAAGAAGCCCGTCAAAACTACAAGGAATTAAAAGATGCCTTGACCCATTCAAGCGATCATGGCACCGATGACACGCATGCAACCTTCAAATTGATGGAAGACGGATCCGAAACCATGACCAGGGAAGAAATAGCACAACTTGCCGCAAGACAAGAAAAATTTATCAAAAACCTGGAAGCCGCCCTCGTCAGAATTGAGAATAAAACATACGGGATATGCAGAGTGACCGGCAAACTGATACCAAAAGAAAGATTGAGATTGGTGCCACATGCTACATTAAGTATTGAAGCAAAAGAAAAACTCAACCGTTGATCATGGTCAAATAGCTGGCAAAAACCAATGGACTACCCATTGGTTTTTGCTTTTAATTGTAAGGATATAATAACATGAAAAATAAATTGTTTCATCCTTTTTTCTATATGCTGTTGGTTTTGATCATCGATCAAGCCATAAAAATTTGGGTAAAAACCCATATGTACCTGGGACAAGAATATGTGATTACCGATTGGTTTATCATTCATTTTACCGAAAATTTTGGAATGGCTTTTGGGTATGAGTTTGGTGGTAATATTGGCAAACTGATTCTGAGTATTTTTAGAATCGTTGCCGTAGGATTTATCACCTACTATGTTTTGAAAATAAAAAAATTAAATCCCCCCTTAGGTCTGGTTGTTTCCTCAGGATTGATTTTAGGAGGCGCCATCGGCAATATTATTGACAGCTTGTTTTATGGTCTGATTTTTAGCGACAGCTACGGACGTGTGGCCGAATTTTTACCTCAAGACGGCGGATATGCCCCTTTTCTTTTTGGACGTGTAGTTGACATGTTTTATTTTCCTCTTTGGGAAGGTTACCTTCCTGATTGGATTCCGTTTTGGGGGGGTGAATACTTTGTGTTTTTTCAACCTGTTTTTAATTTTGCCGATGCTTCTATTACCACGGGTATTTTCCTTCTTATCATCAATCATAAAAAGTATTTCCCATACATTGATCGCGCCATCAACGGAACCCCAAAAAATATTGATCATACAAGTGAAGAAAAAAATTAATAATTGTTTATACTCCGGGTTACCTATTTTTTCAAACTGCGTATATCTTTATTAACTTATCTTGGAAAATGTCAAATCATTCTTCCGAATCAAAAAGAATGATTGGTTCTTGCAGAGTATCTGCAGATGGATAAGCTACATTCAACATTTTTTTCACTTGAGACGAAAAGACCAAAGAAGATGGGGCAACCGTTTGATAGACGACCGTGTCAATTTGGTTTCTTTTTAACATATGTCCTGCCACAATTTTAAAATAATTTTCACAGGATGCTTTTACCTGCCCTTTTGGATCAAGAAAATAATAAAATTTTGATGGAGCAGGAATAATCATTGCCAGGAATATGGCTTCATTCAAGTCGAGTTCTTTAGGTTGTTTGTCAAAGTAAAATCGACCGGCTTGATTGATACCATATATTCCGGGTCCCCACTCTATGATGTTGAAGTATATCTCGAGCATTCTTTCCTTACTGATAAGATGCATTTGTTCGATGATGGATGTCAAGATGAGTTCTTCCATTTTCCTGGAAATGGTTTTTTTTCTGTGTAAAAACAAATTTTTCACCAATTGCATACTGATTGTGCTGCCACCTCGTGCAAAACGGCCTTTTTTTAAATTATCCCTGAGCGAACTCGTAAGGGCGGAAGGCAAGATGCCTTTGTGTCTGAAAAATGCTGCATCTTCCGAGGTCAATACAGCATATATCAAAAACGGTGTGATTTTGCTTAACGGCGTAAAATCTGGATTTTCAGGTCCAACCCAAAAAGACAGTGAATCTCTTTCATTTTTCACCCTGTGCATAAAACCTTGATTAACCTTGGAAATATTTAATCCGCCATCATTCAAGATTTTAAAATTCTTGGGTGAAAATTGAAAATCTACATAAGAACTGTCCGGAAATTTTTGATTATAACCCAAAGCCATTTTCATGTATAGATTGCCTTGTACATCAAACTTGTGAAGATTTGGAAACAATTGTGGATTGAGTGATGCAAAAAAAGTTTTGGCATCTTTATTAGGGTATTCCAAAATAAATTCAATGCTTTTTTCCGAAAAATCAAGATTTAAAAAAAGATTCATGAATAGATTGTCAAAATTTATCACATGATGCTGTGTTGTATAGAGCGTATTCTTGTCTTTTTTCATTTTCAATTTCATATGAATATGGTTGAATCTGACAGTATCGTCAGCAATCTTGTGGTGATACAAATTTGTTTTATAGGCATCAAATTTTATGTCAATATAATCATCATTCGACATGCCGAGATGAATTTGCGATTTTATGGAGTCAAATACTAAAATTAAATCTTCAAACAAAGGCATCTTCAATGGTCTGTATTGTTGGGCATCTTTCAACAAAAAATCCAGTTGAATCCCCTTAAATTTTCTCCATAGATTCCCCTCTAACGATACCTCATAATTTGATGACTGTAAACGTGCCGAATAAAAATTTTCGGCCTTTTTCAAATCATAGATATTTAAACTCAGATTCAACGGCTGGTTGGTGTTAAATTTCACCGACCCGATATAAATATTATCCGGTAAAATCTCTAACCATTCGGGTAACCGTTGAAAAAATGACCCTTTCTTTGCAGAATCCGCCTTCGAAACGGTCAAATTGTTATTGTCGACAGTATCGCTATGAAATGCAACCGAGTCAATCTTCAGCCTCTTTAATTTTAACGGATTCAAAAACGAGTGTTGGCTTTCCCATTGATATAAGTTTAATTTTAAATTTTTTCCGGGGTAAACAATCTCCAAACTATCTATTTGCACGCCGTTGATTCCGTGTAAAACAGGATTAAATAGCCGGATATGTACATTTGTTTTATTTTCAATTTTTGCAAGAATAATGTTGATGCTCCAATGAAAAATAGAATCTTTAAAGATAAAAATTGCTGCTAAAAATATCATCAACGTGAAGAGAAATATTTTAATGGGCTTTCCGTACTTTGCCCACAGATGTTTTAACAGCATATATTATGCATCTACTTTCAGGTGCAATTCTTTTAACTGTTGTGGAGAAACTGCAGAAGGAGCATCGATCATGACATCCCTGCCCGAATTGTTTTTTGGAAAAGCTATAAAATCACGTATGCTGTCTTCACCGGAAATTACGGCACAGAGACGATCAAACCCAAAGGCAATGCCACCATGCGGCGGAGCGCCATATTGAAATGCATTCATTAGAAAACCGAATTTTTCGTCGGCTTCCTGATCGGTCAATCCTAAAATTGAAAATATCTTCCTTTGCAATTCTTTATTGTGAATTCTTATCGAACCTCCGCCTACTTCCACTCCATTGATGACCATATCATAGGCCTTGGCTTTGATTGAAGAGAGATCACCGGTATCAAGATCTTTCAAGTTATCTATTTTTGGAGAAGTAAAGGGATGATGCATACTCACCCATCTTTTTTCTTCTTCATCATATTCAAACAAAGGAAAATCAATCACCCACAAACACTCAAATTTGTTTTCGTCGATCATCTTCTCTTTCAAAGCTACCTCCTTGCGTAATATTCCCAATTGTTTGATTACCTTGTTTCTCTCACCGGAAAGTATCAACAACAAATCTCCTTTATTGGCTTGCATGGCATCAGCCCATGATTGTAAATCGTCAGGAGAGTAGAACTTATCGACACTTGATTTATACCCATTGTCTTCACACTTTACATACACCAATCCTTTGGCACCCACCTGCGGTTTTTTGACAAATTCGGTCCATTCATCCAACTGTTTCCTTGAATAACTTGCTTTTCCTGTAACACATATACCCATGACACACTCCGCTTCATCAAAAACCTTAAATCCTTTACCTTTTGCCAAATGTGTGATATCTTTAAGAGTCATTCCAAATCTCAAATCGGGCTTATCACTGCCGTATTTATTCATTGCCTCATCATAGGTCAACACTTTAAATGCCGGAAGATCAATTCCTTTTACACTTTTAAACAAATGCCTTATCAAACCTTCGAACGTTTGCATCACATCTTGTTGATCTACAAATGCCATTTCGCAATCGATCTGTGTAAACTCAGGTTGTCTGTCCGATCTTAAATCTTCATCCCTAAAACATCTTACAATTTGAAAATAGCGGTCATACCCGGCCACCATCAGCAATTGTTTAAAAGTTTGCGGTGATTGTGGTAAAGCATAAAATTGACCCGGATGCATTCTGCTCGGAACGATAAAATCTCTTGCACCTTCGGGCGTGGATTTAATCAAAAATGGTGTTTCGATTTCTAAAAAATTAAGTGAATCAAGATATTTTCTCGTTTCTAATGCAAGAAGGTGACGCAAAATTAAATTGTTTTTTACAGGGTTGCGGCGAAGATCCAAATAACGGTATTTCATTCTTAATTCTTCTCCTCCATCGGTTTCATCTTCAATGGTAAAGGGAGGGATCTCCGATGGATTCAAAATGTTTAATTCATTCACCAAAATTTCTATTTCTCCTGTTGGGTTTTTCGGATTTTTGTTTTCACGCTCCACCACCTTGCCCTTCACAGTGATGACATATTCCCTGCCAAGCCCGGCTGCTTTGGACCGTAATTGTTCGTTTATTTGATCGTTGAATGTCAATTGTGTGATTCCATAACGGTCTCGTAGATCGATGAAGGTCATTCCCCCAAGATTTCTCACCCTTTGCACCCAACCACACAAAACAACTTCTTGTCCTGCATTCTGTAATGTTAATTCCCCGCAATTGTGTGTTCTGAATTTTGTTTTCATGCATTGCAATTTTGCAGCGAAGTTATTTTATTTTCAAATTTTTTCTATAAAAATTTTGCAAATGCAATTTTTCAAATTTTTTATTTTTATCATTATGCATTTTAAACAATATGTTTTAAATGATTTGACATTAAATTTAAAGTCGTTTGCTCTCACAAATTAAAGACACATCCGGCAGAATATCGTTGTTTTAACAAATCTTGGGAACTATTAAAAAATAAAAAAGTTTAGTCATTCACATACTAAAAAATTTAAATGTCGCTGCTATATTTCTTTAAATTTTAAAAATTGTATTATTTTTATGCAAACTTTTCAAGATGAAAAAATACTTTATTATTGCCATTTTGTTATCAATTCTTGCCTGCAAAAACGATGAAAAAAACACTACAGAGGCAATTAAAAAGGGATATGATACAACACAATTGGATAGAAGTGCCGATCCTTGCGACAATTTTTACCAATTTGCCGTTGGAGGATGGATCAAAAATAACCCTATTCCACCGACAGAAGCCCGTTGGAGCAGCTTCAACATTCTGAAAGAAGAAAACAACAAAAAAATTAAAACTATTTTGAAAGAGCTCCGGTCCAAACAATACACCAAAGGTTCGACCGAACAAGTCGTCAGAGATTTTTACCTCTCGGCCATGGACTCTCAAAAAGTCGATCAATTAGGTATCACTCCTCTTATCCCTCTACTCAACAAATTTTCCAATGCAAACACATACAAAGATTTATCCTATCTCATAGGAGAAGCGGGTTTATATACCGGTGCTTGCGTATCGGGTTTTGTCGAACCTGATGCCAAAAACAGCAAAATATATGGTATTTATCTATTTCAAGGGAGTTTGGGCCTGCCCGACAAAACATTTTATTTTCCCGACAACGAGAGAGGCAAGAACATACTGTTTGCATACGAGCAATACATAACCCAAATTTTCCGCTTGTGGAAAAAAGACGAACAAACAGCCGACGGACTAAAAGATCTTGTGCTTAAAATCGAAAAAGATTTGGCACAAATTTCATTAGACCGCACACAACTTAGAAATTCCTTTACAGATAGTTTGAAAAAACAAGATTTTAACTCTTTCGTCAAGCCCTATCAAAATTTTTTGTGGGAAGAATATTTCAGAGGATTGCAAATGAAAAACCCCGACACCATCATTTCAATCAGCAACGATTATTTCAAAAAATTGGACAAATTGTTGAAAAAATACACTCCACAACAATGGGCAGTATTTTTGCAATTTACCCTCCTCAACCATTTTGCCCCTTATTTGTCATCTGATTTTGAACAAGCAAACTTTGCCATGTATCAAAAAACATTGTCTGGCATTAATCAAATGAAACCCCGCGAAGACAGAGTGATCAATTGGCTGAATAACCTATTGGGACAACCGGTTGGAAGGCTGTATGTCGAAAGGTATTTTCCGGAATCTTCAAAACAATATGTTTTGAATATGGTAGAGCTCATCCGTGAGGTGTTCAAGGAGCGTATCATGCAACTTGATTGGATGAGCGATGCCACGAAAGCCAAAGCCATCGAAAAGTTATCGAAGTTCCGGACCAAAATCGGTTATCCTGACCGTTGGAGAGATTATTCCAAACTGGAAATATACCCTGATTCGTTGTTAAAAAACATTATGAATATCAATATTCACGAACATCATTATTACACCGGAAAAATCGGCAAACCGGTCGATGTTAATGAATGGAATGCATCCCCTCATGTCATTAATGCATTTTATAACACAAATTATAATGACATTACTTTTCCTGCCGGCATACTTCAACCTCCATTTTTCGACCCTGATGCCGATGATGCTTTAAATTTCGGAGGCATTGGCACTGTTATCGGCCACGAATTCACACATGGTTTCGACGATATAGGCTCGCAGTTTGACGGAGACGGTAACCTCAATAATTGGTGGACCAAAGAAGACAGGGAAAAATTTGATGCCAAAAAACAACTCATGATCGAACAATTTAACCAATATCTTGTAGCCGATAGTGTATATGTGAACGGAGCGCTTACAGTAGGCGAAAATATCGCCGACCTCGGAGGTGTCATTTTAGCCTATGAAGCACTGAAAAAGAAATACGAAAAAGAAAAAATCGATCCACCCGTCATTGATGGGTTTACATGGCAACAAAGATTCTTTTTGGCTTGGGCGAATAATTGGAAGATGAACATCACGAAAGAAGAAGACATTCGGCTGGCAAAAACTGATCCGCATGCCCCTTCAAGATATCGTGTCATTGGACCATTGAGCAATCTCAAAGAATTTGCCGATGCATTCAATTGTAAAGAGGGGAAAATGGTAAAAAAGCCACAAGAAAGAATTATAATTTGGTAAAGTTTTATCTTTACCCCAAAAAAATTTAAGTTGATTATGGAAGAAATTTTGGTAGAATTTTCCGGTCAAGTATGTTGGATCTACTTGAATCGTCCTGAAAAAGCCAACAGTGTTAACAAACCCCTGGCTTTGAAACTTCAACATGCTTTGAAAGAGGCCGCAGAGAACAAAGAAGTGCGATGTATCGTTATCTCGGGAAAAGGGCGCGCATTTTGTGCAGGACAGGACTTGTCAGAGGCTACTTCAGGAGAAATAGATATCAAAAGCATCGTAAACCAATATTATAATCCCATCATTGAATTATTGAGAACCATTGAAAAACCCATCATAGCAGCCGTAAATGGCGTGGCTGCCGGTGCCGGTGCAAATATTGCCCTTGCTTGTGATATTGTATTGGCTGCAAAATCTGCTTCTTTTATACAAGCGTTTTCGAAAATCGGACTGATACCTGACAGCGGAGGCACTTTCATTCTACCCCGTTTGGTTGGATGGCAACGTGCTGCTGCACTTATGTTTACCGCCGAGAATGTATCTGCCGAAGAGGCCGAGAAAATAGGAATGATTTACCGAAGTTTTGAGGACGAACATTTTTTCACAAAAGTTCAAGAATTTGCCGAAAAATTGGCGCTAATGCCCACAAAAGCCCTTGGACTAACCAAAAGAGCACTTAACGCCTCAATAAACAATACTCTTGCACAACAACTCAAATTGGAAGAAGAGCTTCAAAACGAGGCCGGCAAGTCATATGACTTCAACGAGGGCGTAAAAGCATTTCTGGAAAAAAGAAAACCGGTTTTCAAAGGTGAATAAACAAAGGCCTTCGCGATACAAGTTTATTCAGTTCAATAGGCCATGAAACACTCTCAAAAAAAGAAACTTATAGTTTTTACAGGTGCCGGCATAAGTGCCGAAAGTGGTTTAAGCACATTCAGAGGTCAAAATGGACTTTGGGATAAATACCGAATTGAGGATGTGGCCACATATGAAGCATGGAAAAGAAACCCCGCATTGGTACTTGAGTTTTACAATATGCGTAGAAAACAATTGTTGGAAGCTTCACCCAATGCGGCTCATTATGCAATTGCCGGATGGGAGAATCATTTCGATTTGGAAATTATCACACAAAATATCGATGATTTGCATGAAAGAGCAGGAAGCTCAAAAGTTCTTCACCTTCATGGAGAACTCAGAAAAGCGCAAAGTACCGTAGATCCTTCTTTGATATACCCAATCAAAAGTTGGCAATTAAACTTAGGCGACACCTGTGAAAAAGGCAGTCAATTAAGACCTTATGTGGTATGGTTTGGCGAACCTGTGCCTAAATTTTATGATGCCATAGAAAAGGTGCGGCAATGTGATTTCTTTGTAGTTATAGGCACTTCCCTGGTAGTTTATCCTGCAGCCCAACTTCTGGAATATGTGCCCGATCAAGCCGATATTTATTTAATAGATCCCGAAAAAGTTTCATATCCATTACTCAGGCCGCATATTCATATAGCCAAGAAAGCCACTGAAGGAGTAAAAGAACTGGAAGAAAAATACCTGAAAAAATATTTTAAATAGCCCTTCCATTCGGAAAAAAAATATTACATAAAGAATCGCTCTTTCACTATTTTCAATTCATTTAAAAAAAGTATCAATTTTTCACAATTTTTCGGGCAGTGGCTGTACCATTGGCATCGATCACTCTCACAAAATACAATGATGAAGGAAGATGAGTCAGGTCTAGATTAACTTTCGATTCATAAGAAAAATTTTGCGAATGAACCATCTTTCCGGTTAAGTCAAAAATCAATACCTGACGTATCCCCAATGAGTTTTCTATAAATATCGATCCGTTTGTATTGGTTGGATAAATTGTTATTCCATTGTTTTTTTGATCCTGTATATTTGTTGCCCATGTGGCAAATTTTACAAAAAATTGCACAGAGTCGCCGGGATTTTGACGGTCAAAAAATACATATCTGAAATAGCTGCTTCCATTTACATTTTGAGGTTTGTAATAACAATCCAATGTGGTATCCTCAACGGCGTTGGACAATACTTCTATCACACCGTTGTCTTCAAAATATGGATACTGTCCGGCATTGACAGGCAAATAACAAACCGACCAGCAGAAATAATTTTGTGTGTTTGGCTGCACAGATATTTCATATCTTTTGACACTGACAAATTTTTTTGAACTGCTATTGTTTTTCAACTTAAAATGCTCCACCATCACCGATGCCGATGCAGGTCCGGTAATCGTAAATGTATCATTGTTGATAACCGCCCCGTTTGGGTCCAATACATCAAAAGAACTTTGTGCCCTGGCGGCAAATAAAATCATTCCTGTGAATAACGTCAAAAAGTAAATTTTTTTCATGGTCCAAAAATATTCTTAAAATTCAAGTGTTTCAAAATTACAGTATTTTCATGTAATTAAATTCAAAAATTTGTGAAAGTATTGAAAACCCAAAATTATTTGCCGGTAAAATTTAAACATAGCAAATTGTTAATGCCGGTTAATTTTGCAAATTGGAAAAAGTTTTTCCTGAATTTCGCATGAATAAATTTTTTTGCTTAAAAGCAGCAAATATTTTGTAAAATTACCCGGTAACATTAGGTAAGATTCTGTTTCACAACAAAGATTTTGGATAATGTTTAATTTTACGGAGTTGAATTAGCACCTCAATGAACGATAAAAAAAATTTTTTGGATACCAAAGACGATGAACTTCTTAATCTTTTCAATGAATGGAAAGAACCGGGGTTCCGTTTATCACAGATTTCGGAATGGATTTGGCAAAAAAATGCTTCCACTTTCGATGAAATGACCAATATACCTAAAAAATTAAAAAATCTGTTGTCGGAAAACTTTTTCATTCCTGCATTACATGAATATAGCCGTCAAAAAAGCAGCGACGGCACCATAAAAGTGGCATTTCAAACACAACAAAACCGTTTCTTTGAGGCGGTGCTGATTCCTGCAGGCAAACGTATGACTGCTTGTGTATCCTCACAGGTAGGATGTAGTTTGACTTGTAAATTTTGCGCCACCGGACAATTGGGACTCATCAGGCAATTGAAATACTACGAAATTGCTTTTCAAATCAGACATATCAACCAATTGGCACAAGAAACATATGGCCTTCCCTTAACCAATATCGTGTTTATGGGTATGGGAGAACCTTTGTTGAATTATTCGCAGGTCAAAAAAGCCATCGAAATTGTGACACATCCCAAAGGGTATGGTTTTTCGGCAAAAAGAATTACTTTGTCAACAGCCGGCATTGCCAAAATGATTAAAAAAATGGCAGACGACGGTGTAAAGTTTAACCTTGCCTTATCTCTCCACGCAGCCGATGACGAAAAACGCAACAAAATCATGCCCATAAACGAACACAACAACTTGTCGGTGTTACGTGATGCCTTACGATATTTTTACGAAAAAACGGGAAATAAAATAACATTGGAATATCTTCTTTTGAAAGATTTTAACGACTCTCCCGAAGACGCCCGCAAACTATTGAGATTTGCTTCCAACATCCCATGCATGGTGAATATCATCGAATATAATCCCGTAGAAGATACAGGATTCGAAAAACCCGCTCCTGAAAAAGTCAAACAATTCCAACAATTTCTTGAAAACAAAGGTTTAATCGCCAAAATCCGCCGGAGCCGTGGCAAAGATATAGATGCTGCTTGCGGTCAACTGGCAGCAAAAACTGTAAAACAACATGCAAGTTAAATCTCTGTTTTTAATCGTCTTATTTGTTTTCGCTGCTGGTTATACAACTGCTCAAAAAGCTTCCGTTTATTTTTCAGACGACCTTCACGAAAATTCCGACGGAAATTTTCTTACATCTACCGGCGAATCGGAAAAATATTTATACTGTTGGTTCAAAGACAACAATACTATCAAACTGATTGGATTAGACAAAGAAAATCACTATAGTAAAACCACGCTTTTTGAGCATAAATCGGGTGGTTTTTTACGTTTTCATTCGGCAATCATGTATCGCCAAAATCAATTGCTCCTTTATAGCGAACAAACCAAAACAACCCAAAAAATTTATCTTTCGTTAATCAATGACCAAGGTCAATTGTTAAGAAGCATGCTTCTCCAAAATATAGAATTGCCGGACCGGAGAAGTTCTGCAGACGTATTTTTTTCAATCTCACCTGCCGGAAACTTTTTGACATTTGCCGTTAAAAATGCCCGGAATTCCGACTCATCGGATATTCTGTTAATACAATATGACGAAAATATCAACTTACTTTGGGAGCATTACTGGAAATATGACGAAAATCCTTCAAATTTTCATCTCATCGCATTGCAAACCAACAACGACGGAAATGTTTTTCTGTTGGGACAATCAAACACCAAAGAACAATCAAGGATGTTTTCATTGCCCTATACTTTGGTGGCCTATGATCATGTCAACAAAAAAATGAACGAATGGATGATTCAATTGGACGAAGAAAATATTTTCGAAATCCAAATGTTAATTGACGGGATGTCTAATGTATACATTGCCGGCACCTACACCAAAAACAACAAATCGCGCATCAGAGGCATTTTTGCACTGCGTCTCGACTACCCGGACTATGCATTGAAATATTCGGTCAAATATGATTGGGACCCTTCACAGCTAATTCGTTGGTTTGGCGAGTCTAAAACCAAAGATCCCGGTATCGAAGATCTGCATATCATCTATGCTTTACCGGGAAAACAAAAAGAATTGTTTTTCTTCGTCGAACAACAAAAAGAATATGAACAATGCTACACCGATTTTCGTACAGGACTCTTGTATTGTAACCGACACTATATGTTTGGCACCATATTGTCTACAGCGATTGACAGCAACGGAACTATAATTTATCAGACACCTTTTGTCAAACGTCAAGAAACTATGAATGACGGTGGTATCTATTCTTCTTTCGCACTTATTCCATACAAAGATTCTTTTTTTCTATTATACAACGATCATGAAAAAAACATCGACCGTCTTTCGAACCCTAAAGCCATGAATGCTTTACGAACCATGGCGCCTTATTTATACAAGTTGGATGCCGAAGGTTCAAAAAAAATTTATAGAATGTTCAAACCCGGCAAAGGCAGCTACTACTGGATGCCTTATACTGCCGTAAACATTGCTCCCGGAAAGATTGTTTTTAAAGCAATAAAATATGGCAATCGTTTTAAAATAGGTGTTCTGGAAATTGATTAAACAAGATTGACATGCAGATGGTTTACTTTATTTACTTTTGAGCCGTGACAAAAATTATAGAAAATATCAAAAAACCTATCAAAGAAGACATGGCGCTTTTCGAAAGTTATTTTAAGAATGCTTTGAAAAGCCATGTACCATTGCTCGATACCATCATGCACTACATTGTAAAACGAAAAGGCAAACAACTACGTCCGATGCTTGTTTTCTTAAGTGCCAGAATGCACGGCGATGTCAATCAAAGCACGTATATTGCCGCTTCATTGATCGAACTTTTGCACACAGCCACACTTGTGCATGATGATGTAGTAGACGAATCGTATTACCGCAGGGGTTTTTTCTCGATCAATGCTTTATGGAAAAACAAAATCGCCGTCCTGGTTGGCGATTATCTCCTCTCCAAAGGACTTTTATTGTCGTTGGAAAACAAAGAATACGACATGTTGCAAATATTGTCCGGAGCTGTCAAAATGATGAGCGAAGGGGAGTTATTGCAACTTGAAAAGGCACGTCGTCTCGACATTACAGAAGAAATCTACTATCAAATAATCGAACAAAAAACGGCGGCACTCATTGCTGCATGTTGTGCCGCCGGTACATTGTCCGTTACCAAAGACCAATACGTCGTCTCTCAAATGTATCAATTGGGAAAAGACATTGGCATGGCTTTTCAAATCAAAGACGACTTGTTTGACTATGACGAATCAGCCGAAACCGGCAAACCTCACGCCATTGATATTAAAGAAAGGAAAATGACTCTCCCTTTGATTTTCACTCTGCAAAATTGTGACAACAAAACAAAAAAACAAATCATGCGCATCGTCAAAAACAATGAAAACGATAAAGACAAAGTACAGTTTGTTGTGAATCAAGTGATTAAATGCGGGGGCATTGCCTATGCCGAAAACAAAATGAACGAATACAAACAAAAAGCCCTTGAAATTTTAAAATCAATGCCACGCAATCCTGCTGCCGAATCAATGGAAATGCTTATTGAATACGTCACCATCAGAAAAAATTAATATCTATAAACCTTGCAAGTTATTTGATCGAAATGTTTACATTTGTTATTTAGGATGTGAAATAATATCAGGAATATTAAAATAATTGTACCCATGAAGCATATGAAATTTTTGATGATACTCTTTATTTCGGGCATCTTTGTTTCTTGTGGATTATTGAGAAAAAAAAACCGTTGCAATGATTGCCCAAAATGGGGTTATCAAATAGATAACGACATTAATCAAAAACATAAAAAATCATGAAAAAACCTCTTGTCAATCCTGTAATTGGAGAAAATGACCCCGAATTTCAAAAATTAATAAAATTTTATGATGAAACTTTGGGCTTCTGCCCAAATAGTGTGAAAACAATGTTTCACCGTCCTGCAATTGCACATGCTTTTATAGAGCTCAACAAAGCGGTGATGCAAAATCAAGGCAGAGTCAGCTCCTCATTAAAAAGGTTGATCGCATACATCAGCAGTTATGCAGCCGGATGTCGCTACTGTCAGGCACATGCCATCAGGGCAGCCGAACGTTATGGTGCCGAAAAAGAAAAACTGGTCAATATCTGGGATTATAAAACTCACCCCGCATTTAATGACGCAGAACGTGCAGCATTGGATTTTGCCTTGGCTGCATCCACTGTGCCCAATTCTGTAGATGATACCATTGCCGAAAATTTACGTAAATATTGGGACGAAGGAGAGATTGTAGAAATTACCGGCGTGGTGGCTTTATTTGGCTTTTTAAACCGATGGAACGACAGTATGGCCACCACACTGGAAGATCCGGCCATCGAAAGTGGAAATGCTTATCTATCGGTCAAAGGATGGGCTCCCGGTAAACATCAAAGATAATTCGGGATGCAAAATACCATTTTTGTGGCATTGATTCATCCGCAATCCTTGTTTACATTTGCAGTATGAATAAATACATGATGCCGGAACATGACCAATTGTTAAAACTTTCGGAAGTGCCTTTGAAAAAAAAGGTACGCATAAAACATATCAACGATCAATTACTCCGAATGCAATTGTTAAATTTAGGCATACTTCCGGAAATGGAATTGGTAATTGAGCGAATAGCCCCTCTTGGCGATCCATTGCAATTGAACGTTAACGGATTCTTCCTCTCGCTTCGCAGAGAAGATGCCCAAAAAATCCTCGTTGATTCGATCGCTGCCGATCATCTTGTTGACAAATAAACTATTCGGTTTTATCATTAAATTAATCTGCTATATAATTTTGCCACAGAAAAAATAAGGTTTGACCCGAGAAACACATAATAATCAAGGCAACTTTGGCAAAATCTATCTTATTGGCAACCCCAACACGGGTAAAACCACACTGTTTAACAATCTGACCGGACTTAATCAAAAAACCGGGAATTACCCCGGCGTTACGGTGGAAAAAAAAACCGGTTATATCAAATTACCCGGCGGACATCAAATAGAAATAGTCGACCTGCCGGGAATATACAACATAAATGGTTTTTCACCGGAAGAAAAAATAGTCAGAAAAGAATTGGAAAATGCCTCTTCCGACGATTTGATTTTGATAGTGGTCGACGCGTCATATCTATACAAAGGACTGATCATCGCCACACAAATCATTGACTTGGGCAAACCATGCGCTCTCGTAATCAACATGATGGATATACTCGAGAGAAGTCAAGCCGGTATCGATCTCAAACTGCTTTCGAAACTTTTGAACGGAGTGCCGGTTTTTCCTTTGAATGCAAGAATCAACAAAGGTACCGGAAAAATCATCGAATTTTTGAATTCGCCGGACAATTTCAAAAATTATAAACCCGTCCTCCACAAAGATGTTATAGGTGAAAATGCAGATTTATTTACAAAACGCGTGGAAAAGGTTCGCAATATCGTTTCTCAGGTTTTGATTCAACCTGGAGAGCTAAAAGATACACTCATTACACGTAAAATTGACAATATTTTAACCCATCCTGTATGGGGTGTTTTGATTTTTCTGTTTGTACTTTTTTTGATTTTTCAATCCATTTTCACCCTGGCCGAAGCTCCCATGGAATGGATTGAATATGGTTTTGCCACATTGTCAGGTTTGATTGAAAATATTCTTCCTGATGGTGTGCTTCGCAATCTTTTGATCGACGGTGTAATGGCCGGATTAAGTGGAATTGCAGTTTTTTTGCCGCAAATTGTCATGTTGTTTCTATTTATTGGCATCTTGGAAGAGATTGGTTATATGTCAAGAATTAGTTTTTTGATGGACCGTATCTTTCGCCCGTTTGGTTTGAACGGTAAAGCCATTATTCCTCTGATGGGAGGCATGGCATGTGCCGTCCCTTCCATAATGGGCACACGGCTTATCGAAAATACAAGAGAACGTTTGATCACCATTTTTATTATTCCACTAATCTCCTGCTCTGCACGCCTGCCTATCTACACTTTATTAATTTCCCTGCTACAAGAACAAAATACATCAACGGTTTTGAATACAAAAGGCGTGTTGTTGTTTGGTATTTACCTTTTAGGATTTATTTCTGCCTTGATTCTTGCCAAAATTCTTTCCATCACGTTTAATAACAAACAACCTTCGGGATTTGTCATGGAAATGCCTCTATACAAAACACCTCAATGGAGAAACATTTTTACGGATGTTTGGATTAAATCCCGTTCTTTTTTGTTTGATGCAGGAAAAATAATAATGGCCTTCAGCATCATCATTTGGACATTGTCGGCCTATGGACCCTCGGATGATTTACTGCCCCAAAAAAAGAATCATATCGACCACTCTTATCTCGGCATCATGGGTAAAAAAATCGAACCGGCTTTGCGTCCTCTTGGTTATGACTGGAAAATAGGTGTAGGCATACTCAGCTCATTTGCTGCAAGGGAAATTTTTGTTGGAACGGTATCTACTCTTTACAGCGTTGACCAATCTGAAAATTCTTACCTTTTGAAAGAAAAACTCAAAGCCGCAAGACATGAAGACGGCTCTGCCGTTTTTACGCTTCCTGCCATCATTTCCCTATTGATATTTTATGCGTATGCGATGCAATGTATGGCAACAATAGCCATCGTGAAAAAAGAAACGAATAGTTGGCGCTGGCCTTTGTTACAATTTTTATTATTCACATCCATTGCCTATTTTGCAGCTTTGATTAGTTACCAACTGATGACATGAAAAACGATATTGCATACTTTCATAATCTACTGCATCCCTATTTGCCTCAGGGATCATTTAACTTAATTGCTTCATGGATCAAGCATCTCCCGGTGACGTTTGATATTAAAATCTCCCGTTCTCGTTCATCAAAATTAGGAGATTTCCGTCCCCCTTTCAAAACAAGAAAATATCCGCTGATCACCATCAATGGGGACTTGCCATCTTTTGAGTTTTTCATAATTTTCATACACGAATGGGCTCATCTCACA
>BPHE01000008.1 GCA_026003395.1 Vicingaceae bacterium | reverse complement strand
TTTTTGGATGCATTTTCAAAAATCATTTTATATACATGGCCTTTTCTTATCCATTTCCTTTCATCTTCAAAAGGATGTACGGTTATAGAAATTTCCTTTTTTTCATATTGAAATAAATCATACACCACACCGTATTTGGTTATCCAAACCGTATGAGCGGGCAAATCTGCTTTGAACAATACTTCTTCGGGCCATTGACCTTTATTTTCTATAAAAAACGATTTATCAACCTTTTGATTAAACGAAATTTGTTTGACAGTCTCATTAGCGTAAAGATTGGTTATTAATAAAAACACATTAATGATAAAGATACAGTTCTTCATAGTTTATTATAGTAAATCACAACCAACACACAATTATATGAAATTTCTATTTTCCGACAAAATATTTTGAAAAAAGTGAGGCAATTTTACATCACTTTTTACCTTAGTTTTGTATAAAACAAAACATAACCACCATGAGCAAAAGTAGTTATTTTTTTTGACAATCTGTTTGCGGACAGCTGATTTCTTTTGTTGATTCCCAAAAAGTCAGATCTATTGCTCGCACACAAAGCCGATCATTATGTAAAAAAGTTTGATACCTGCGATCATCTTACATTTGTTCAACTACATACATTTATTAAAATTTCTTGAGAATCCCGAGAAAGATTGGATAACAGAAAACAAACCACCAACAGTCAACTTTCACTTAATATTTGACAAAACATAGAGAAAAAATGGGGGCTAACATTTCAAATTAAAAAACAACGTCAATAATATCAATTCTTTCGATAAATAAAATTACTACTTTTGATTTTTTTATCGGACAAAAGTGAATTTTTTATTCTTAAAAATGCGTCCAAATAACATTTGCTCTTTTTGGATTATTGCGTTTTTCTTTTCTTACCCATTTTGCTAATCGAATAATATCATTGATCTTGTTTAATAGGTCGAAAATTTCATACGAATTTGTCTTTTCAATTGCATTAATACTCTTTTCAATCCCTCTTTTCGGAATAATAATATTGGTATTCTTAGTTCTCGGTAAAAAAGTTCACACTTTCCACACCTATTTTCCGGAGCATGTCGTTTTTCATGTAACGTTCAAGTGCTTTTATTTTACGTTCTATAAGTGAGAAATCAGCCATTTTTTTACAACTTTTTTATCATTTTTGCGTATATTTGCAGTGAGCAGGTTTATTTCCCCCCTTGGACTGGATAACCAAGGGCCAGTGAAATAGACCTGCTTTTATTTAATGTTATCTGTAATAGCATGTAATCTTTTTTCACCATTCGATAACATGACAATATTTAAATAATACTTTTCATTCAATATCCTTACCTCGTAGTAATACCAATATCTGTATTTCTGTCTTCCTTTAATTTCCTTAGTAAAACTTACATATTTGCTTTTTTTATAGTAATAATCAAGATGACGTAAAATGATATTTTTTAACCATTTTTTCTTTACAGGTTTACTGAGTATTGTCTTTATCTTTTTGGTTGTTATTAATATATCCGGTTTATCCTTTGCTTTAATCATTTTTCCTGATAACTCTTTTTTTGCCCATGTAAATATTTCATCACTAATTAGTCTTGCATACATGTCACTAAACTCCCTTTCAATTTCCTCTTTGGCGGTTTTGCTCACTTGTTTAATCATGGGGTGCCCGTCGGTAAATGCCTTGCCTGTTTTTCCGGGATTATTTTGAATTACGGCAGGTGGTTGTTTAATATCTGTCGGCGGTTCAATAAACTTGTCCGGTTTTGCCACTTGTCTTACACGGCATTTGCAGCCCCAATCGTTTGGCGGCATCCATCTGTCTACAAATCCGCCTTTTTCGAAGTTTTCGGTAAAAAACTTCACACTTTCCACAGCTAATTTCCGGGGCACGTCGTTTTTCATGTAACGTTCAAGTGCTTTTATCTTACGTTCTATATGTGATAAATCAGCCATTTTTTTACATACAACTTTTTTATCATTTTTGCGTTTATTTGCAGTGAGCTTTATGCTCAATAAAAGCGGTAAGCAAGACCTGCCTCTTCTGCAGGAGCACTCCTTACCGTTTTTTTATGGAATGTAAAATGTATTCATCCCTCCCTTTTGTTTTCCAGATATGATAAGTAAAATCATTATCCTGATAAATTAAAACTTTTTCAATATTTCTTCTTGCCTTTATTGCTTTTTCTACTCGAATTAATTTAGCTTTTTTAAGAAATTCAATGTTTTTTTTAACTAAAATATGTTTGATAGTATGGAAATAATCATCGTTTGAAGATATTTTTCTAAAACTTACCGAAGATAATGTTACCACTAACCCATCATTTGTTTTGATTTTTTTGTTTTTAAATATGCTAATAAAAGCACTTTCTATTATCCTTCGATACAGTGTCTTAAACTCCCTTTCAATTTCCGCTTTGGTGGTATTGCTCATTTGTTTAATCATGGGGTGCCCGTCGGTAAATGCCTTGCCTGTTTTTCCGGGATTATTTTGCATTACGGCAGGTGGTTGTTTAATATCTGTCGGCGGTTCAATAAACTTGTCCGGTTTTGCGACTTGTCTTACACGGCATTTGCAGCCCCAATCGTTTGGCGGCATCCATCTGTCTATAAATCCGCCTTTTTCGAAGTTTTTGGTAAAAAAGTTCACACTTTCCACACCTATTTTCCTGGACATTGTCGTTTTTCATGTAACTTTCAAGTGCTTTTATATTACGTTCTATATGTGATAAATCAGCCATTTTTTTACAACTTTTTATCATTTTTGCGTAAATTTGTAGTAAGCTTTATGCTCAAGAACAGCGGTAAGCAAGTTCGTCCTCTTCTGTCGAGTCCTACTTACCGCTTTTTTTATTTATCGAATGCAATATTGCTTTGCTATTCCGTTTTAGAATCCACAGATGAAAAATTAAACCTTCATATTCATACACATTAGCTTGTTTTTATTAATATTTTGTTCTAATTTCGGCTTTCCAAAAGCAGATAATATCAAATTAATTATCACAAATAAAAAATCGACGACAAAAAGCAGTATTCTTGCCTAAACGATTTTTAAAATATTCATCCATTTCACTTATCAACTTTTTTATCATTTTTGCGTATATTTGAAATGAGCTTTATGCTTAAAATGATCAACCCAAGCGTATGCCATTTCTGCTACGTATATGGGTTGATTATTTTTTTAACAACATACTATGAAAAACCATACTTCCATTATGGTATTCCCATATTATAAATTCTATCTTTAATCTTTCCAATTCATAAAATCTTGTCCACTTTACTATTGCATCATTTGGTTTTGGTTTTTGAGGAGGTTTTGTTTCTTTTGCTTGTTTCAACTATTCTTTAATTCTTGAAATTAAGAAATTTTCAATAAATAGTTTCTCCTGAGAAACCCGGAAACTTTCACTTTATTCACTGTTTATCAATAACATATTGTTGACAGGCGGGATATTAACTGCAAAATTGCAAGAAAATTGCTATTTTAGGTCAAAAATTTCCAGTATTCTATAGCATTAAAAACAAATATCTTTACAGAGCAGCTTTCTAATTATGGAAATAACAGAAGCTCAAATTAAAAAATGGAAAGCAAAATATGGCGATGTTTATGCCATAACGGTCAATATCGAAGAAGACACAAAAGCCACGGCGTATTTTAGAAAACCAGATTTACAGATCATCTCTGCTGCGGCTAAGTTTGCCGACATTGATCCTATCAAAAGCGGCAATATTATGTTGGAAAATTGCTGGTTAGCCGGAGATGAAATTATTAAGGAAGATGAAGAGGCAAAATTGGGGGTAATTAAAAAATTAGGTGAGTTGTTTAAGATTAAAGAAGCCGAGATAAAAAAGCTCTAAGCTCCGGGCAGATAGACCCGGAGCCGGAGAAAGATACATGGAATAAGGCAATTGCACTTGTTCGATATACATTTGGACGGGATCCGGAAGAGATGGATGAAGAAACGTTCTTGAGATTACTGAATGAGGCAATATGACTAAGAGAGTTTAATGTGCAGATACAAGAAGAAGCTTTGTCAAGAGTGTTAAGCCGCCTTTTTAAAACCGATTAATTTTTAGATTTATCATTCACGAGCGTTCCGACCAATAACCAACGGATGAGGGCAAAGCTCAATAAATATGCAACAGGAACAGCCCAAAAATGATACCAATGTATGTGATTCCACATCGTATGAATAATAGAAGTAGTGAAAATTAAAGAGAAAAGTAAAGATATGATATTAGCGGTTTTCAAATTCATAACAACACAAATATAAGAAATGTCTGAAAAAACTGAAATAAAATTTGAGTTTGGAGATGTATTTATACAAATAAAAAAGTTACAAGCTGACTTTGTAGAGCTGAAAAACACAGTAAATGTATTGGAGCAGAATGCGTCCTCTTCATTCACGAATATCAGTAATTCCATCAAACAAATTAGTTTTTCAGCATTTATCGATCAGGTTGAACATGTTTCGCAAGCATTAACAGATATATCGAAACCCGGATTAGAATTTGAGCAATCCGTTGCAGAGCTTTCCGCCATTACAGGTATAGCCGGTAAGGATTTAGAAATACTTTCGCAGAAAGCAAGGGAAGTCGGTGTATCTTCCGGCTTGGGGGCAAGTCAGGCTATTGAAGCATTTAAACTATTGGCTTCTCAAATAAGTGTAGATTCTATTGGTATTGACGGATTGCAAACACTCCAGGAAGAAACCATTAAATTATCTCAAGCTGCCGGTATCAGCTTACCAGAAGCAGCCAATGCCATGGCTTCTGCCATTAATCAATTCGGATTAGAAGCCAAGGATGCTTCCCGAGTAATAAATGTTTTGGCGGCAGGTTCTAAATTCGGCGCTGCAGAGATACCCGAATTGGCAGCATCTTTTAAGGTAGCCGGTGCGGCCGCTAACGCTGCCGGAATAGATTTGGAACAATTAGCCAGTGCTACGGAAGTCCTGAGTAAAAACGCCATGTAAGGAGCAGAAGCGGGAACGGCGATGCGCAATATCATACTTAAAATGCAAACGGCACTTGGTATTGATTTTTCTCAAACATCGCTTTCGGAAGCATTAAATCAATTAAAACCTCAATTACAAGACACAGAGTTTTTGGTAAAAACATTCGGTGCAGAAAATGTAGTGGCTGCCCAATTTTTAATTCAAAACGCCGATGCCGTGGATGAAATGACCCAAAAAGTCACCGGAACCAATGTGGCATATGAGCAAGCAGCAATTAATACAAATTCCTACGCTCATACATTGCAACAGGTAAAATCTTGGATGGATAATGTAAAGATTTCAATGTTTGAAATGACCGGTCCTTTATTGCCTTTCGGTGAAGCTTTATCAGGAGTGGCTGTTACCGTAGCCTAATTTTTTTCCTTTGTTCTCGGCTTTAACCAATTAATGCCCAAAAGCACACACTGACGACCAACACTTAATTGCTTATTATTCCTATCTACAAATTTGCATAAGGTTTTCATAACCCCATTTTTTTTAAGCTTCTTTTTTTAAAAGTCATTCTATTTTTTCAACTCCAATTTTGGTGTAGAGTTCTTTATGGTCCGTACCATCCTGTTTATATTGACAGCTCTCATCAAACACCTTCGAACAATTCTCAATGAATGTCTGCTCTCATAGTGAAGTTTGATTCGGATGTATTTCGAAACGTTTGGCTAATTGGCTCAAAGTTTCCTTCTCTTTGATTGCTTCTAAAGCAACTTTTGCTTTAAAAGCCGCACTGGATTTTCTTCTTGATTATTTCATTTTTTGATTTTAAAGGTTAAATTTAAGGGCTTTTCTAATCCTTTACCCGAGGTTAATTTTGGGGAGTATTACAATTATCCTATTCTATAAAAATTCTTGCAAAATTTATTTTTGCGGATATATGTATGGCAGTGATTTTTGTTTCAATAAATCTTTTGTAGCAGGTATTTTTGCATTACTTTCCACTCTTTTCTGAACATAAACAATGCTGTCAGAAGAATCCAGATTGAAGTCATGATCCAAAAATCCTTAACTTCAAGAGAAAATTGCTTTAGTTCATAAACCACCCATAAACTCAGAAGCAATAAGCCGCCATAATAAGCCCATTGTTTCCAATTCGTTAATCCTTGATGTAATTGATTTAATATAATTGCGTGCAAGATCATAACCAGCAATTGAGTGGCAAAACTAGCCATGGCTGCCCCCAGCACATTGTATTCCGGTATCAATATCAAATTGAGTATTACATTTAACACTACACCTGAAATCGAGATCATGTTCAATTGTTTTAAATTTCCGGCAGATGTCAGAAACGTTCCCAAAATATATGTTATATTTACCAAAAACAAGCAGGGAATCAACCACCTCAACAATAAAGACGTTTCTTTCAGATGATGTGTATAAAACCAACGACTTATGTCATCTGTAATGAAAATAAAATATGCCAATACGGCCAAATTGATGAAGAACATTAAATCCATTGAAACTTTTAACAATTCTTTCACATTGCCTTTGTTAGCCATCAAATAAGAGAACATAGGCAATAACAGTCCGGCAAACAATGCTCCAATCATACTACCTGCATCGAGGAGCCGGAACCCCTGTGCATAAACTCCGGCATAAATTTCTCCTTCCGGCAACAACCACTTCAGCATTACTCCGTCGATTCTATAATATATTGCCATGGTAATGACGAGCAAAGAAAATGGCATGGTTTCCTTAATAATGGAAAAAAATTTTTTCCAACCCGGCATTAGGATTCTGAAAGTGTGATTCTTTCGTAAAAAACCAAACGATATCAACAATGCAATACAAATGGCGATATTTTGCATCCATGCAAAATCGAGTATATCAAAATTGGGAAAATAATGAGGATGTAACAAAAGATAACCGCACCACAAAATCATAATTAATTTATCGGTGACAGAAATTATGCTATCCATGAAATAATGTTTCAATCCGCTTAGATTGCTTCTCATAAACAAAAGCATAGAAAGTAAAAATTGATTGAGCAATACAGCCACGACAAGAGTAAGGCGTTGTGAGAATCCCGACACATATGCTATCATCAAACCTGAGGTAAAATATATCAGGCCAAAAACCAATTTTATTAAAACAGCAGGTGTAAATTCTTCGGGAAAGATACCCGGATCCGAAGCCACTTTCCTGTGGTAATAGTTGGTTAAACCAAAATCCAAAAATATATTTAATATTATAGCCAAATTAAGAACGGCAAAATAACTGCCATAGCTGCCGGTTCCGACCCATAGTTGCACCCCCCTGTCTATACCCAATACCCATAATGGTTTGATAATGGCATTGATCAGAAGTAAAAACAATATATTGACCAAGAATTTTTTTTTCATCTGATAATGAAAAATCTTTACAATTTTAAGTTAAAAATATCACACCTGGCAATTATGGATGAATCTTGTGTTTAACCAAGTTTGTTTTTGGTAGGAATACCGGCCCTGAACTCTTTCAAATACATTGGAGTAAAAGAATAAATATCGACAAAGGCATTGTTTAAGTAAAATTCATATGCTTTTTTGCATTGCAATGATGCCGTCAAGTTGATATCTATCCATCTAAACCGATCATTTTCTTGCAAAAGTGATTTTAGTTTTTCCGCCCCATCTCCAAAAAATATAAATTCAGATGGCTGATTGTCCCAATCAATTTCATGTAAAATGCAAGGATGTTCATGTTTGATGATATTTCTATTAGAATCCATCCAAAGTGTATACACTTCCATTCTACGGGCATCAATCATAGGGCAATAAACAGTTTTTTGGCTTGTAGACGGGAAGCGATCTGCTGCTTCAAATGCCAGCAAACGAAGTGTAGGTATAGCTATCATGGGAATGTCAAGCGCATAAGATAAACCCTTAGCGGCACTACTGCCAATTCTCAATCCTGTGTATGAGCCCGGACCGGCGCTGACACTGACTGCATGCAAATTACCAACCTTCACCCCTGATTTGCGTAAAGTTTCTTCTATGGCAGGATGTAACATTTCAGAATGTCTGTATTCGCCGTCAACAATTGTTTCTTCGATTAGTGACGATTTGTTGCTGAGTGCCACTGAGCATATCTTGCCTGATGTCTCAAGATGTAAAATGAAAATATCATTGGATGATGTCATCTATAATCAAATTTTGCAAAGCAAAATTGAGATTATTTTCCGGAACGTTCATTTTTGATTTTAACCACCGATCCTTCTCTCAATAGTTTCACCAATACATCGTATGGGCCGGTGATTATTTCCAATGAATCATTAATACCTTCGACAATCTGAATATGATAAAGATCCTGCAATCCTGTTTTTACAAATATTAAATGTGCTTTTCCTTTATCAACCGTAAAGACGGCTTCACGCATCTCTCCTGTTTTTAATTTCCCTGTATCTTCCCGCATCACCACGGCCTGTATAGGTACAGACCAAACATTCCGGACCTTTTCAGTAAATATTTCAACACTTGCAGTCATCCCGGGCTTGAAGGGATAAGGATTTTCCGGAGTAATCAATTTTTTGTAAGAATTGGAATCTATTGCCACAATCACATCAAAATTTATCGATTGTGCAGCACCGGTCGCACCTAAATTAGCATTGGACGTATTGCCGGCTTGTGAAACTTTATTTACTTTTCCGTAGAACTTTTCACCTAAATATGCATCCACTTCTATCACCACAGAATCACCTTCATTTACTCTGACAATATCATTTTCATTCACTTGAACTTTCACCTCCAGATGCGATAAATCTGCCAATCGCATTATTTCGGTACCATCCATCATATTGGTGCCAACCACACGTTCTCCGGTTTTTTTTGCAACATAAGTCACCACACCGTCTATAGGCGCATAAATGGTTGTTTTGCGGAGGTTTTCCGTAGCTTCTTTCAAGGAGGCCTCGGCGCTTTTCACATTAAAACGGGCTGCTTCTACAGAATGTTTTGCCGATTCATATTGCGCACGGGCAACTTCATAATTCATTCGGATATTGTCAAATTCGCTTTCAGACAATAATTTATCATCAAATAACTTTTTATTTCTCTTGTAGTTCAACTCTGCATTGATCAATTGGGCTTTTGCTTGTTGCATGGCTGCTTCTGCCTGTTCAAGATTAGCTCTGGCTGTTTGCAATGCCGCTTCTGCACGGTCTCTTGCAGAAATGTAAATATCGGGACGTATGACCACCAATAGCTGTCCTTTCTGCACCTTTTGACCTTCGACCACCGGAATATCAATAATTTCACCTGACACTTCCGAACTTATTTTGACTTCGGTTTTGGCTTGTATATTTCCAGCAGCTGTCACTGTTTCCTGGATATCCCTTATTTGTGCTTTTTCAGTAGTTACTTCAAGACCAAGTTGTCTGTCCTTGGAAATGACCACAATCAAAACAAGCAACAACACTATGGTAGAAATAATAATGATGATATTTCTTTTTTTCTTTTTGTTCATTATTCAAGATTTTTCCCCATGTAAAAATCCAATATTTTCATTCTAAACAACAATTCGTATTTGGCTTGTATCAAATCCGACTGTGCCTTCATCCATTGGTTTTTGGTATTGTTGTATAGATAAGCGTCAATCAATCCTTGATCAAACTGTGCTTCGGCCAAACGGTAATTTTCTTCAAATGCACGAATGTTTTCTTTTCTGGCTTTGAAATTTTCCAATGCGAAAATATAAGATCGGTAGGCATTTTCAATGTCCATGTATAATTGTTGTTTTGTTTGCTCCAACTGCCATTGGGAATTCTTTAAATTAACCTCGTTGCGGTGCTTATTTGTTCTTACATTCCATGCATTCATCAATGGAATACTCAGTGTAAGCCCAATGGATTGATTAAAATTTTTATCCAATTGCTTCTGAAAAGGAATGGTCTGTGTGATAAAATCATAGGATGGTGTAAGTACGTAATCTCCGCTATTGGTAAATCCGATTGTGTCTACTCCGGTATAATTCACACCCAAAATTTCTTTTTGCAAGCCCGAATAACCTGTGCCCAAACTGGCGCTAAACGTCAATCTTGGGTAAAATGCAGCTTTTGACGCTTTGAATGCAAATTCGGCCGATTTCAAAGCTTGTTCGGCAGATTGTATTTGAGGGAGATTCTTTGACGCTTCTTCAAAAATGATCTCCGGCGAAGGATACACTTCAGCAATTTCCCAATCTTCGCCGGGAAGGGCTATATATGGCTCAAATGGTGTTGACGATGGTATTCGCATGGCTTGAGCCAAATTCAACAATGCCATTTTGTATTGATTCTCTAAATTGACCAGATTGGTTTTTTCGGTTGCCAATTGTGTACGTATAGAATAAAGATCGGTAGGACGCACCAGTCCTGTTTCATACATCCTTTGAGTTTTTTCCAATTGTAAACGAGTTATATTTACCTGATTTTTTGCTATCTCAACATTTTCTTTCGCAATCAAAGCATTTAAAAAAAGATTGGCTACCTGTAATGCAATATTATTCTTAGTGGCTTGTGTTGTAGATTGCGATGATTTATAGTTCCATATATTTTGCCTTGTAGTGAAATAGATTTGCCTCCCGGCAAAAAGTGTCCATTGGCTTTGCAATGCGAAATTGTTTGACCTTACTCTTGAATTGGCAAATTGGTTGGTATAAGGATCGATGGTTTGACCAAAATTGTATACATGAGTAGCTATCCCGTTTAGTGTTGGGAAATGTGTGGCATAAGACTGTTGTAAGATTTTTTGTGCCAACCATTCGTTATTTTCTTGTATTTTTATTTGAATATTATTTTCCCAGGCAGTTTCTATACATTTTTTCAAATCCCATTTTTCCTGGGCATTTGCCACCAAAGAAATGAGAACACACAAAGATGATATGAGCGTCTTTATTTTCATTTGCATCGACAAAACTATGATTATTCCCGATTATAGATGTATTCTTTTTTTTAAATGGTTTTTGTTGATATATAAACGGTACATACGGCTGTTGACCCGATACTTAAGCAGTGCCCAATGAATGATCAACAATGCATGAAGAAACTATCACCCAAAAAGTGTTATTTTGCAAAATAATGAGCAGAAAAGAAAAAACCGTCTATTGTTTTGTTATCAATGATCTTGTTTCGGACCAGAGAGTCGACCGTACATGCAGAGCACTCATGGACTTAGGTTACAGACCGGTTTTGATAGGGCGCAAATTAAAACACTCCGATGACATTGAAAGACCTTATTCCTGCATCCGGTGGACTTTTCCGGTCAACAAAGGACCATTGTTTTATTTTTTAATGAATGTAAAGATTTTTTGGTTCTTATGTTGGTCTCAGAATCCATCCATGGTAATAGCCAATGATGTGGACACCTTGCCCGGATCATGGTTTGGTTCAAAATTAAAGCGAATAAAAATAATTGTAGATTGTCACGAATGGTTTTCACAAGTCCCCGAGCTCAATCAAAACAAAATTAAACGTAAAATCTGGGAATGGATTGAGCGATTATTGATCCCACAGACAGACGCAGCCATTACTGTTAATGAAATTTTGGCGGACATCTTTCAACAAAAGTGGAAAAAAACATTTTTCGTGATAAGAAATGCCCCCTTTTATTCTAACGACTCGACCTTAGTTCAAAAAGATCCGGCTCTTATTCTTTATCAAGGATCTGTAAACAAGGATCGCGGTGTGGAATTGATGATTGAAACCATGCAATATCTGCCCGAATATAAACTCTGCATTGCCGGAGATGGAGACATTTTAGAAGAATGCAAAACTTTGACAAAAAAATTACACCTGCAAAATGTTGTTTTCTTGGGAAGAATTGCTCCGGAAAAATTAAAATCGATTACTCCTAAAGCGATTCTTGGACTTTCCTGGGAAGATGACAGTTGTGCGAATTATCGGTATGCTTTGCCCAATAAATGGTTTGATTACATTCATGCACACACTCCGGTTCTTGTAAGCAATTTGCCTGTAATGGCCAAATATACTCTGGAATATCAGGTAGGCGAAGTGGTGCAAGAAAGAAATCCACTTTCTATTGCCCGGCAAATCAGGGATTTGATAGAAAATAGGAAGGACGATTATCTCAAATATATGAATAATTGTAAGTTTGCAGCCGCTCAATTAAATTATGACAAAGAAAAAGAAAAATGGTCCCAAATAACTCGTTATGTCTTTAAAAATCACCGTCATTTCCTTTGAAAATCCATTTCCACCCGACTATGGTGGAGCAATTGACGTCTATTATAAAATCAAAAATTTAAAAAAGCTGGGAACAAAAATTCGTTTAATTTTTTTTACAAGAAAACGGCGCAATTTTGAACCACTCAGACCATTCTGCGACGAAGTGTATCTTTTCCCACAATCACAAAACCCTTTTTTGTTGTTAAAAAATTTACCTTTGGCGGTATTATCAAGATATAACAACGAACTTCTAAGACTTTTGAAATCGGCAGACGACAATGACATTCTTTTTTTTGAAGGATTGCAAACCACAGCCATATTAAATTATTTTACTCCCTCTTTGGCTGTTCTATTACGATTACACAATTGGGAAAGTGAATATTACAAAATGTCCGGTAAACAAACTTCCAACATTTTAAAAAAATTGTACTTTTCATCTGAAAGCAAGAAATTTGATTTTTACGAAAAATTTATATTTTCAAAATTTAATCATGTTTTTGCCATTTCTCAAACTGAATCAAAGCTTTTAAGCAATTTATCAATTTCTAATGATTGGCTTCCTCCATTTCATCCTTTTGACGAAATTATACTAAACCATCCGGAACAAATAGAACCGTTTATTTTATATCATGGGAATTTAACAATCCCTGAAAATATAAGATCGGTGGAGTTTATCGTAAAAAAAATTGCACCACTCGTCAAACATAAAATTTTTATTGCCGGCAAATATCCTCACAAATCCATTGTCTCTTGGATCAAACAACAAAAAAATATAGAATTAATTCAACCCAAGAATCATTTAGAAACCATTGAATGGATTAAAAAGGCAAAAATTAATTTATTGCTGACTTTTCAACCAACCGGAATCAAATTAAAACTTTTATATGCATTGTTTAGTGGCAATTTGGTTGTTGCCAACAAAGAAATGTTGACAGGTACAGGCTTAAACAATATGGTAACGGAAACAAACAATGATCCCCATTTAATTGCCGAAAAATTGAATAAACTGATGGAAGCACGGATAGACCGCGACACTTTGTATCATCACAAATCTGAAGCGTTGAAAATATATGACAACCTGTCAAATGCTCAAAAAATTGTAGACACGGCGAAAAAATTTTAGCTATTCTTTCAAGCGTATTTCTTTTATTTCAGGTACATCTTTTTTGATACTTTCCTCCACTCCGGCTTTGAGTGTCATGTTGTTCATTTCACATTTTTTGCAAGAACCAAGAAACTCAACAATTGCTACATTGTTTTCTATTTTGATTAAACGCACATCCCCACCATCGGCTTCCAAAAAAGGCCTTATTTTGTCCAATGCTTCATTTACACGTTTTTGTAATGTAGTTTCAGAAATGGTCGGTTTGCCGGATATAGACGCCATGTTATTTAAAAGAATTAATTACGGTAAAATTAAGAATTTTTTCAATCAATTCATTAAAAGCTTTTGCCTCAGGCATCGTTGCATCATCATTCAATACCACCGGTCGCCCCTCATCTCCACCTTTACGAACCGGTTCAACCAAAGGTATAGATGCAAGAATAGGTAAATTGTATTTGTTAGCCAATTGTTTAGCCCCACCCTCACCAAAAATAAAATATTTTTTACCGGGCATATCCGGAGGAATAAAATATGCCATATTTTCTACTATGCCTAATACATTTACATTGATTTGAGGCAACAAAAACATGTTGATAGCTTTTTCGGCATCGGCCAATGCCACAGGTTGTGGCGTGGTAACAACGATGCTTGCCGTAAGAGGTATATTTTGCACCAATGAAAGGTGAATGTCTCCTGTACCGGGAGGTAAATCAACTATCACATAATCCAGCTCGCCCCAATAAGCATCGGAAAACATTTGCATCAGGGCTTTCACTGCCATTGGGCCTCTCCAGACGATGGCCTGAGATGTTTCGGCAAAAAAACCTATAGAAAGCACTTTCACTCCATAGGATTCGACCGGTCCTATATATGTTCTGTCTTCTTGTTTGACTATCCCTGGTTTTGCTCCGGTTAATCCCATCATGATTGGCGCAGAAGGTCCATAAATATCGGCATCCAACAATCCTGTCTTATATCCGGCTTTAGCCAGCCCGACAGCAAGATTGACCGATACGGTGGATTTTCCCACTCCTCCTTTACCGGAGGCCACCGCAATGATGTTTTTCACTCCCGGCATAATGGTTCTCAGTGCAGGGTCCCTATGCTTTTGAGCTTCAAGAGGGATCACATCTATTTCAGCCCGGATGTTTTCGCCCAAAAACCTTCTTAGCTGAACCTTGCATGCATCTATCATTCTGTTGCGGTTATGCATGGCAGGGTTATGTATTCTTACGGTAAATCTTACGACTCCTTCATCATCGATTCTGATATTCTCAACCAAACCTGCCGAAATGATGTCTTTTTTTAAATCGGGCTCTATCACATAAGACAATGCTCTTTCAATATCTTTTTTATCCATTTTTCAATTTTTTTGAAACTTCAACCTGTATTTGTTTCCGTCAACAAAATGAATTTCCAGAAAATACAATCCTTGCGATAGTTCTCCGACCGACAATGAAAAAGAGTAACTTTTATCAAATATTTTTTGTTGCTTAACAATTTTGCCATCTATATCGTAAACAACAAGATTCTCCATAATGCTGCCGGATTCAATATTCAATTGATTGCATGCCGGGTTGGGAAAAATTTTTGCTTGATAATTACCGGAATATTCATTGATTGATTGTGTCAAACAATTGGCAGAAGGATTTATGTATGACATGGTATAAAAATCAATATAACAAACAAAATGCACGCTATCTATAAATGGATTTCTATTTCCTTGCACAGAATGGACAAAGTCATTGCGGGCCATTTCAAATGCATCCGGAGGGTCTTGTTCATGCCATTTTTTTAAAATTTCCTGGTCTTGAAAAGATGGTAAAACCCAAGTATACCCCTGAGAACCATTATAACAAGTCAACATGTAAAAAATTGCTCTCGCAACATCTCCTTTTATATTGTCTTTCGGTTCGTAAACATTGTTTCCGTTTGCATCTTTGCCATATTTTGCCTGCAAAAACTGTGAAGTAATAGTGACCACCTCTCCAAAAGGATGATTACTTCTCACTACATTGGCATTATTCAGTTCTACCGGCAATAAATTATGCAAATCGCTGTATTCTTTTTTGTTTTGGGCCGGATAAGAGGGAAACCAACTATGGGCAAAAGTATGTTCTCGGCTCATAACATCCCACGTAAAGGGTGGATAATATACATATTCATATCCGGAATAACTGCAGGTGATGACTTTTGCACCTGCGGAAGTATCTCTGTATTGAAATTTGTCAATGATATAATCGGAATATTGATTATAGAATATCTGCACATGCGGATTAACCTTGGCTTTTAAATCTGAAAGGAAAGTTGGAGAACTGCTGTTGATACCCTGATAGTAGTTTCCAATCATGTTGACCGGCGTGGTAACTTGAAGTACGGCAGGATTGGTTTGTTTGTAATTTTCATAACCGGGAGGCCCATTGAAAGCAAATATTTTAAAATAATAGGTTTGTCCTGCAACGATGTATGAAGGTCTGAAGGATGTATCATTACCTATGTAAGCCACTTGCGACTGTCCGATATAATCGCCTGTTTGATAACTAACACCATCAACCGGCAAATCTCCCACAGGCGCATTTTTTCTTCTCAACACAATGAATTTCTCGGCAAAACTCGAGGGGCTTTGTGAATACCACATCAAAACCATAGCTGGCAACGTTCTGAGCAGTAGCCGTCGATGGATTATCCTGCGGTTCGGAAGCTAACGATCCGACAATGCCATATAAGTTTACCAAAAAGGGATCAAGATTGATACCATTGTGATTGAACTTAAGATTTGCCAGATAACTACCGCTGTTGACGCTTGCATTAAACTGAATGATAAAATTAACAGCTGAAGAAGGAGGAACATAGGCAGGGAAATTTTGCACATTGAAATCGGATGATTGAGGACCACTTAATAACATATTGGTCAAAAACAAAGTATCGCTCAAGCCATCATTTTTCAACTTGACAGTATAATTGCCGGTTCCGATCAGATAGATAGTGCCATTATGAGGAACGGCATTGCCATTATATTCCAACACAATTTCGGGATTTGGTCCGGGAGGGGCTTTTTTGATATATATCTCGTCAAGGGCTATATTGCTTCCGGATGCCTTATTTTGATAATAAAATCTGATATATTTGACAGAATCGGCTACCGGGTATTTTTCAAAATTAAAATTACCTGTCAAATTATTCACATCAAATTGTTGGATAGTGTACCAAACTTGCCCGTTGACAGATTGTTGCAATAAAAACAAAGTGCCGTTAGCCACAACGGGATTAATACCGGTAGACCGGATATAAAAACTCACCGAATCTGCCTGCTGTTGAAAATAAATCTGCACATATTCTCCTGTAGCATCCAAACGGCAAGAAGGTGTGTTGTCACTCCCTCCGGAATAGGTGGTAGCCCCGGGATTTACATTTAAATTTAAAGTCCAGCCTTGAGGAGGGACAGGTTGATCAAAGCTGAAATATGTTGGCAGCAATGCTTGCGAAAAAATTATTCCGAAATAACATTGTGCAACGAACAGTAAAAAAAATTTTTTCATTTGCTTTATATTACTCTAATTCTTTACTTAATATTACGTAAACCGGCAAATGATCGCTATATCCTCCGATAAAATTATTGCCTGAAAAAGTCCGGTACGGATAACCTTTAAAACTTCCCGATTCGTTAAACAAATAAGGTTTATTAAAAATATGTACTTTGTAAAGATACAATCCTTTCCGTTCTTTTATCCAAGCCCGGGTCAATAAAATTTGGTCAAACAAATTCCATTTATCCCTGTATTTTAGTGTCCCCATTCCTTTTTTATAGAAACATTCCATCGGATTGTACATTTCATCCGGGTCAAGATTCTCTACCGGACAATCGCCTTTCATAACCTTTTTTAAAGAATTATCCACGGGATCATCGTTCAAGTCACCCATGTAAATAATTTTTGCCCCCGGGTCTACCGTGAGAATTGAGTCAATAATTTTTCTGCCCAGAGCTGCCGCAGCCATTCGTTTTGGCTCGCTTCTCTCTTGACCGCCTCGTCTCGAAGGCCAATGAGCTACCATAAAATATGTTTCTTCCCCTAACAATTTACCTTTAACAAGGAGTTGATCTCGTGTTTTAAATGCTGTATCATCGTCGATTTTCAACGTGTAAGAATAAGAAAATTCAGGCTGAAAATAACGTGGATTGTATATCAGCCCCACATCCACTCCTCTTCGATCCGGAGAAGGATAAATAATAAACTTGTATCCTCTTTGCTTGAGAGGAGGTGTATTCACCAAATCATTCAATGCGATATCGTTTTCTACTTCTGCCACTCCAAGTATAGCCACGCCATCCGGACTATATTCGGTGCCAATTTCACTTATCACTTTGGCCATATTAGATAACTTGATTTTATACTTTTCCGTGTTCCAATTTTTGTCACCTCCCGGTAAAAACTCCTCATCACGATTTTCTTGGTCAATTGTATCGAATAAATTTTCAAGATTGTAAAAACCTACACAAACAGGTACAATCTTTTTAGAGGGCTCTTCAATTTTTTCCGAATTATTTAGATTTTCTACAACCTTGGTTGATTTGCAAGAAAATACGATTAAAGCAGAGCCCAGAAAAATAATCCTTAAAAAATATTTCATCGAATTAAAATTATACCCCGCAAAACTAAGCATTAATTAAACCGTAAGAGTAGTTTTTGTGTTAAAAAAAATTGATTTTTTTAATAAGCCGTGTAATTATGCAAAAACTGCATCCATAAAAGATTTGCAAATAAAATTGACTTGTTTAATTTTCACCGATTAAAAAATAATTGTAGTTTTGCTACGTTTAAAATGAAAAAAATGAGAATAGTTGTTCAAAGTGTATTGGCTATCGTTATTATTGTGTTGGCATACATGCTTTATGACAGCGTGGCCAGCAGAGTGGAATTTTATGACACACTCGACAAAAGAAAAAAAGTAGTCATTGAACGTTTGGTCAAGCTCCGTGATGTACAAAATGCTTTCAAGATTGCCAAAAAAAGATATGCCGGAAGTTGCGATGAGATTATGCAATTTATTCTTCAGGACTCTATTCCTCTGGTGAAAATAGACGGTACTGTACCGGACACCCTCACCGAATCTGAAGCCCTCAAATTGGGAATTTTGAAAAAAGACACTATTCTTGTTTCCGTCAAAGACACATTGTTCGGTTCTCAACCTTTCGACTCGATTTGTTATGTACCCTTTAGCCAAAATATTAAGTTCGATTTTAAAAACGGAGAAGTAGAGAAAAGTGGTGTGAAAGTGCCTGTTTTTGAAATTTCCACTCCTTATAAATCATTTATTTGGGATTTGGACTATACTTCAAACGATTTTGACGCCAACGCCCTGATAAAAGTTGGTTCTCTTGAAGAACCCTCTACCAGTGGTAATTGGGAATAATATAGTTATGCCCGACCCTGTAGTCGTTCAAAAGGTAGTTTCCGAAAATATTTCCGATTCTTCCCTTCAAATTCTATTCACCCCCTCCCAACACGGACATCTGATCATTGCTTCGAATGACAAAGAATTGATGGGATTGTGGGAAATTCAAGACAGTACATATCAAGATTCTGTCCTTTTTATTAAAAACATTGTATCTTCTTATCATTGCAAAATACATGAAGTCAAATACTTTTTGAAAAATGATTTGTGTATGCCTGTACCCGATGGTCTGTTTGATCTTAACTCTGAAAAACCTTTTCCATAAAATATTTTTACATAACGATTTTCCACTTACCGAACATAAAATTTTCAGCAAAGCCCGGATGCATTTTATTTTTAAAGACCATCCATCAAGTTTTATCGATTCAACCAAAATTGTGCATCATTTTCATTTCACCGAACTTATTACCCGCCATGCATATTTTATCAAAGATCCGGACATGCTGTTATTTCACGTGGAAAACAGTTTTTTATTTTATGTCATCAAACAAAATCACGAAATAGTCATTGCCACTCAAGAAAAAATCAGCCAATGGTCCGATGTAATTTACTTTTTGCATTTTGCATTGGAAAAACTGCAATTGGATAAAAATGATATGACTTTTTATCTGTCGGCCCCATCTCAAATCAAAAATTCATTGATCAATGATTCAAAAGATTTGTTGCCTTTTCTCAACGACCCCCCATTAATTTTGCCAATAGATGTATCTTTGCTTAACAATGAACAAAAAAGCGACATTGCGTTGATCATTACAGGTATGTTATGCGAATCATAAGCGGTAAATATAAAGGTCGTCGTTTTGACCCGCCAAGGAATCTCGATGCAAGACCTACCACCGATTTTGCCAAAACCGGACTTTTTAATTATTTGATGTCAAGAATCGAACCGGAAGAAATAACCGTTTTAGACCTTTTTTCCGGAAGTGGCAACATTGCCTATGAGTTTGCCTCCCGCGGATTTAAACATATCACGGCTGTTGATGTCGACCCTAAAGCTATTAAATACATACAAGACAACATTCTCCGCTGGAATATTGATAATATTCATGTAATAAAAGATGATGTCATTCGTTTTTTATCCATGAGTCCTCAACAGTTTGACATTATTTTTGCAGACCCTCCTTTTGCATGGGAACAAAAAAATGAATTGATTGACATAATTTTTTCCCGCAATATTCTAAGGGAAAACGGATTATTTATTCTTGAACATGGCAAAAATGATGCATTTAACTCCCTTCCTCAATGGATTGAAACAAGAAAATACGGGCATGTTTTTTTTAGTTATTTCCAACATATAAACAATAAAAAATGAAAAGAGCAGTTTTTCCCGGTTCGTTTGACCCTATCACCATTGGCCATTATCACATCGTCAAAAAAGCTCTCGGCATTTTCGACGAAATTATCATTGCAATTGGCAATAACTCTACTAAAAATTACCTGTTTGGCAAAGAGCAACGTTTGCGGATGATTCAACAGGCATTTGAAAACGAAAAAAAAGTAAAAATTGAATTTTACGATGAATTGACAGTCAATTTCTGTAAAAGGCTTCAGGTTCGTTATATCATCAGAGGATTAAGAAACAGCGGCGATTTTGAATTTGAAAAATCTATTGCCCAAATGAATCAAAAACTTCAACCGGATATTGAAACCGTCTTCTTTTTGACCGACGAACAATACGCCTCTATTCAATCATCTATTGTCCGTGAAATTTATAAAAACAACGGTGACATTCAACAATTTCTTCCACCAAATGTAACTTTACCTTAACACATGCGACAAGTTTTGTTTGGCATATTGGCAATTTGGTTTTCCTCCCTTTCTGCCGGAATCGTTTTCAAAGGCAAGGCCACCGGGCTTGAAGGTAAAACTATTAAAATTTATCATTACACCGATTACATCACTTTCCAAAAAAAAATTATCGGCAATGCGATTGTCAACCAAAAAGGTCAATTTGAATTTTCCTGGAAACATCCGTTTGACGATTATCTTGAATATATCATCGAAATAGACAACATCAAAGTTTCTTGTTATTTCAACGACAACATGGTTTATTACGCTGAAATATCTCCTGTTAAGGATGAAAAATCAAACTCAATGGTATCCCTTGCCATTACCTTTCCTTTTTTACCTCAGAATGACCCTAACCACATTATTGCTACGTTTGAAGATGACTATCAAAACTTCTTAATTGATATTCAGGCCTTTATCAAAAAACAAGACCGCAGAAATATTTATGGTAAATATATCGTCTTCAAAAAAAACGTAAATGAGAAATTTCAATCTGTAAACAATCCCTTTGCAAAAAATTATATTCTTTTCTCACTGCTTGACCTTGAAGCTATTTTTGAATTTTTCCCCAAGAAAAAAGACAATGAAAAACACTTGAGCGAAGAAGTGATTTGCTACGACCGTTATCTCAAATCATCACCGGTCTTGCCATATCATCCTGCATATATGAATTATATTTACAACCTTTGGAAAGGCAAGTTTGCCACGCTCAGATTGGAAAAAGGATTAATTTTTATGGGCGCTATCAATCAAAAACTTCCGTATAAGGAATTTAAAAACAAACTGATGCAGTCGCCCCCTTTTAAACGCGATACATTGGGCGGTTTGCTTTGGATTAAAGGACTCAAAGAAGTTTATTTTAACGAATTGGTTGATTCTGCTTATACTTCACTACTTTTATGGGATATTTCCAAAGACCCACAAATGCCATACATTGTAAAAAACCACGCTTTGCTGACCATTCAATGGATAGTGAACCAAAAACATTCTCCCGGCATACAACTTCCCGATTGGAATTTTCAAGATACCTCTTCACAAAACATTCGCCTTTCGTCATTCAAAAACAAACCCATTTACTTGCATTTTTGGAATTTCGATTCCCGTTCTTCCGTCAAAGCATTTCTTTTGATGCAAGACCTGGTGAATAAATACCGCAACAAAATACATTTTGTTTCTGTTTATTGTGGCAACGATAAAACACGCTGGAAAAAATTTTTGTCTGTCTATTCATTTGATTGGAATCAGCTGACTGTTCAATCTACCGACCATCTGGCACCTTTGACAATAATTCAGTTTCCGACTTATTTGCTTGTCTCAGAACAACTTGAGATAATTGCCTGGCCTGCGCCTCCCCCGGCAATATCTTCACTCGAAAAGTCCGACTCCCCTACAAGTATTGAATGGATTTTTCAGACATTGATATCAAACAAATAAGGCATCAATATATCTGCAATTGTTTTGTAACTATTTTCCAATTTATAGGGCAGTTGATTTTGGTCAACCCATGCTACCTCCTTTATCCCTTCCTCTATTTGTGGCACAGGTAATTTTTTTTCATTTTCCGTCTTCATTTCATACCAATACACCCTTTTTAACACATAAGAATCATTCTCCTCGTAAATATGATAGGTTTCTCCAAGTTTTTTTTTGATTGCCAAATCTCCTATCCCGGTTTCTTCCATCACCTCCCGTATAGCAGCATTTTCTACGCTTTCTCCATCCTCTACCTTTCCCTTTGGCAAATCCCAATGATTATTTCTCATTATCATTAAAATTCTACCTTCATTTGAAACTACAATTCCTCCTGCTGCATCAACCGTTTTAAACATTTCTGAAAATTCCGAAAAATTTTCCAAATATCTGTCTCCAAATATCAGCACAGAAATTTGTTTAGTTTTCAAAAACAAATTTTTAATTTCCTCCATCTCGGCTTTCAATGGATTTTTCACTTTCAATAAGACCTCCACTCCTTTTGGATAATAGTCCAAAGAATCCGAAAATATCATTTCATTTTCTTTGTAATAAATTTTCTTTTTTTTACTTGTCAACCAATTCACCTTTGTGTTTTTGCGAATATAGAAATTTTCCATAAATTTATCACACAATTCAAAATTTCTTTGTTTTATCTACTTTCTTTTGAAAAAAAATTTCTAATTGAATTCATTAAATCGGTTTGCAAATGCATACAAGATTTTCACAAGAGAAATACAAGAACATTAAAACACACATCAACCATTCTTTTTTATTCACTGAATTTCAGACATATTTATTTTCTATTCAATATTACTCCACAATTGAACGTAATTTTATGCTCCGGATAATCATATTTTTTGTTTTTTTGCAGTCCTATGAATTCGCAAGAATATTCCAAAATTTTAGCCCGGCATCTTTTGCAAATTAAAGCCGTTCGATTATCCTTAAAACAACCATTTCAGTGGGCAAGTGGTTTGCTTTCGCCCATCTATTGCGACAATAGGGTCACACTTTCTTATCCTGCCATCCGGACTTTTATACGCCAACAATTTGTTGAAACCATCGAAAATCATTTCACCAAACCCGAATACATCGCAGGTGTTGCCACCGGTGGCATTGCTCAAGGTGTACTTGTTGCTCAAGAGATGAATCTTCCCTATATTTACGTCAGACCCGAACCTAAAAGCCACGGCTTGCAAAATCAAATAGAAGGTTTTCTCAAACCCAACAGCAAAGTGGTTGTTATCGAAGACCTTGTTTCAACCGGTAAAAGCAGCCTTCTTGCCATTCAAGCTATTTTAGATGCCGGCGGCAGCGTGGCAGGCCTTGTTTCTATATTTACTTACAATTTCCCGGATGCTCACCAAGCTTTCAACAATATTAAAATTCCATACAGGGCACTTACCGACTTCGATACCCTTATCAATGTAGCCGCAGAAGAAAATTACATCGAAAACAAAGATATTGACCTTCTCAAAGAATGGAAAAAAGACCCCAAAGAATTTATGAAAACTTTTTTTAAAAAAAATAACTAAATATGAATACCATCATCAACAGCCGTAAAGTAACAGTGCCTTTATCGCAACAACAAGCCTTCGAATACCTCTCCGACCTGAACAATTTCAAAGAACTTTTACCCGACGACAAAGTCGACAATATTGACTGCTCTTCAGACCATTGTCATTTCCGCGTAAAGGGCCTCACCGGCATTTACCTCAAAAAGGGCAACACCCAACCTTATCACCTTATTGAAATAGAATCAGACCAAAAATCCCAAGTCAAGTTCAATCTTCATATCCAAATCGAAAACCAAAACGGGCAATCCTCCTGTCAATTAATTTTCCGGTCAGACCTCAATCCATTTATGAAAATGATGGTCGAAAAACCACTAAAAAATTTCTTCGACCTGATTGCCACCAATCTTGAAAAAAAATTCCCCACCAATTGACCATTTTCTCTCAATAACTTACCAAATCAAGATTATTCAACCATTGTTTTTCAACAAATTGCCAACAACTTTTATCATTAATTTTTTGGGCGGCTATTCGGCGTTTCGCTCATAGTCCGCGCGGGGCGGCCAAACGGCGGGCATAGTTGTCCGGCGATCCTCCTGCCGTCGGCTGCCGGCCACCTTGCCCTCCGGGCCGCCCCGCTTGCGGGCTATCCGCTCACCGCCGGCCGCAACTACTTTTTCACCCGCTCCGGTATCCACTTGGCTTCATCCATATCAAATCGCTTCATCGCACCTTCCATCTTCACACACAAATAACCATTCCTGTCCACCCTGTCAAATACACCTCTTTGCACCTTCCCTCCAATGTTCAGCAAAATCTCTTCTCCACATTTTGCAGGCAAATAATTGTGATACACTTCATCCACCTCCAACCAATTTTTTTGTATCATCTTCTCTAACCACAATCCCCAATTCTCCAATAAACTATAAAACACTTCGTCGGTATCCGACGTCTTACCGGTTTCCGATTTTATGGATGTTGCATCAAAACCGCCAAAATCACACTGATTCACATTCAATCCAATACCGACAATACAGCAGATAGTCCTATATTGTGTAAAAATATTTTCAATCAAGATACCCGCAATCTTTCTATTTTTCACCCACACGTCATTGGGCCATTTCACAAAAGCATCAACATTTTTTTTCCTTAATGTTTCAACCACAGCCACAGAAGTAAGCTTCGACATATAAAACAAATCCTTTCCCATCGACGCATCTAATACTACGCCCAAGCTAAACATTACATTTGCATAGGGCTCGCTAACCCACACATTACCATTACGGCCTTTTCCTGCCGTTTGATGATGGGCTCTGACCACTGTCAACCCTCTGTCAGGCAAGTTTCTTTTCAAATATTCATTCGTAGAATCAACTTCGTCCAAACAAACAATTTTTATGTCTTTTAAAAAATTTAACATAACCCAAGCACAGAATTATGCAGTGTAAACGAATATACTTATCTTTGTTGGCTTTAAAAAATTATGCCCAAAAAAACGAAAAAAATACCGGAATTGATTCAAGAAGTTGTATTTGCCGCTGACGACAAAAAAGCACAAAACATCGTCTGCCTTGACTTACGCCCGCTTTCGAATGCTGTCACGGATTTTTTTGTTATTGCCGAAGGCACGTCCAATGTTCAAGTAGAATCCATTGCCAATCATATCATCGATAAAGTGAAAGAAAACTTGCACATCCGGCCTCATCATAGCGAAGGATTCCGCAATGCAGAATGGATTCTGATAGATTATATCGATGTGGTGGTGCATATCTTTCAAAAGCCAGTTCGTGAATTTTATAATCTCGAACAACTATGGGGCGATGCTGAATCAATCCCGACAGAAGAAATTTTATCGTTAATAGAAAAAAAGAAAATTTAATTTATGAACCAAAAACCAAAAAACAATAGAAGTTTTAACTATTATTGGATTTACGCTCTCATCGGTGTGGTTTTATTAGGCCTGAATCTCTTTAATTTCAATGGTGGTGCTAAAAAAACCGGTTGGAAAGAATTTGCCGAAATGGTTCGAAACGGCGATGTAGCCCGAATTGTGGTAGTAAGCAATGAAATGATTGCCGAAATTTATCTCAAACCCGAAGCCATAAAAGAAAACCCTAAATACGAAGAGTGGCAAAACAGGGGATTTGGCTCTTCCGGTGTAGCCAAAGGCCCTCATTATTACATTCAAATAGGTTCTGTAGAACAGTTTTCACACGACCTTGACGAGCTTCAATCAGACCTGCCTCTGCAACAAAGAGTGAAAGAAGAATACGAGATACGTAAAAACTGGGGGCTTGAAATTTTGTCCTGGTTATTGCCAATTATCATCATGATAGCCATTTGGCTGTTTATTATGCGTCGAATGGCAGGCGGCGGTGGCCCCGGGGGACAAATTTTCAACATAGGCAAATCAAAAGCCCAACTTTTTGATAAAGAAAAAAAGATTAATGTAACATTCAAAGATGTGGCCGGCCTCGATGAAGCCAAAATCGAGATTCAGGAGATAGTGGACTTTCTGAAAAATCCAAAAAAATATACTGAATTAGGTGCCAAGATTCCTAAAGGAGCTCTATTGGTCGGTCCTCCCGGAACAGGAAAAACCTTGCTGGCCAAAGCCGTTGCCGGTGAAGCGCAAGTGCCATTCTTTTCTCTTTCCGGTTCTGACTTTGTCGAAATGTTTGTAGGTGTTGGGGCGGCACGCGTGCGTGACCTTTTCAATCAAGCCAAAGAAAAAGCCCCCTCCATCATTTTTATTGACGAAATCGATGCCATTGGCCGGGCCCGTGGACGTGGAATCACTCAAGGCGCTAACGACGAAAGGGAAAATACCCTCAACGCACTGCTGACCGAAATGGATGGTTTTGCATCCAATAGTGGCGTAATTGTGCTTGCGGCCACAAACCGGCCGGACATTCTCGACAGGGCCTTGATTCGTCCCGGTCGTTTCGACCGTCAGATTGTTATCGACCTACCCGACTTAAACGGCAGAAAAGAAATCTTCAAAGTTCACTTACGACCATTGAAAACTGCCGGCAACATTGATATCGACTTTTTGGCAAGACAAACTCCCGGTTTTTCAGGTGCCGATATTGCCAACATATGTAATGAAGCCGCTCTAATTGCTGCACGCAAAAACAAAAAACAAATCGAGATGCAAGATTTTCTTGATGCAATCGACAGAGTGGTGGCAGGACTCGAAAGAAAAAACAAGGTCATTACTCCCGAAGAAAAAAAACGTATTGCTTATCACGAATCAGGGCACGCTATCGTAAGCTGGCTATTAGAACACGCTTCTCCTTTGGTAAAAGTCACCATCGTTCCACGTGGCCGTTCTCTTGGTGCTGCCTGGTATCTACCCGAAGAACGGCAATTAAACACTAAATCGCAAATATTAGACGAAATTTGTGCTGCTTTGGGCGGCCGGGCTGCTGAAGAAGTAGTTTTTGGCGAAGTTTCTACCGGTGCTCTTAGCGACCTCGAAAAAATTACCAAACAGGCCTATGCAATGGTTGTTTATTATGGCTTAAACGAAAAAATCGGTAATTTAAGTTATTATGATTCCACGGGACAGAATGAATATATGGTTACCAAACCATACAGCGAAAAAATGGCCGAAATGATTGACGAAGAGGTAAAAAAATTAATCGACACGGCTTATAAAAAAACGCTTGAAATTCTTTCTCACAATAGGGACAAACTTGATTTGCTGGCAAAAAAATTGTTGGAAAAAGAAGTTATTTACAAAGAAGATTTAGAAGAAATTTTGGGCAAAAGACCCTGGGACAAAGATGAACACAACACTCCGACAAATACCGGAATCAACATTGAAGCCGGCAATCAATCGCCTTCGCATTCTTCTGTCGACAGTCATACCGAGAATGATAACAGCGAAAATAATTCCGACATTAATCGGAATACAAACACCTAACCGTTTAAATGAACAATTTAACCAAAAGAATCATCAGCGCCATCGTATATGGTGTTCTTTTTATTGGTTGTAGTATTTATTCCGGCTACACATTGATGATATTTTTGACTTTTATTCTAACTCTTGCTCTAACCGAAACTTATCATTTAAGCAATTTTACTTCCTCAATTGTCTTAAAGTTAATTCATCATTTTTTTGGTGTTTTATTTTTTTTCTTTGTTTCGCTGGGATTTTTGTCCCGGACCTACGAAATTTTAGCGTTTTCAATTGTTCCTATAATTCTTAGCCCCATTGTATGCTTATTTCTGTCGAAAAATGATTTTGTCAATCAATTGTCCCGGTTTCTTTTCAGCTTTCTATATCCCTCTTTAGGCATCTCTGCCCTTTTTGCACTTGGTTTTGCCTTTAACCCTTCTCAATATAATCCTGCATTGATTCTGTCTGTATTGGTTTTGATTTGGGCAAACGATACCTTTGCATATTTCACAGGAATGATATTTGGTAAACATAAATTAGCCGAAACTATTTCACCCAAAAAAACTTGGGAAGGACTTTTTGGAGGATTGATTTTTACCGTCATCATTTCTTTGGTTATTCATCATTTTTATCATTCCTTGATTGAACCGGTGTCTCTGGGCATCGTCATAGTCATTTCAGGCACTTTGGGCGATTTAATAGAATCTAAATGGAAAAGGGAAGCCGGAGTGAAAGATTCCGGAACCATTATGCCCGGACACGGGGGAATTTTTGACCGGATAGACAGCATTGTTTTGGTCGCTCCTGTAGTTTTTGTTTATTTGTATTTTTTTAAAATACTAAATTTATGACAATACACAAAGAAGGCATAGTTACCATTGTAATCGTATTTATTTTTTGCGTTATTTTATCTGCCTCTGTTTTTTATTTCACCGATAACTCAATCATTCGCAATCTTACGATAATACTTTGCTTGGTTTTGCTGTTATTGGTGTTGCAATTTTTTCGAAACCCACGCAGGCATTTAGTCATAAATGACAATTTTATTGTATCGCCTGCAGATGGCAAAATAGTGGTGATAGAAGAAACCGTAGAAAATGAATATTTGAAAGAAAAACGCAAACAAGTTTCGGTGTTTATGTCTCCTTTTAATGTACATATCAACCGTTATCCCATATCCGGGAAAATAGAATATTTTAAATATCATCCCGGTCTTTATCTCGTGGCCTGGCATCCTAAATCATCCACCGACAACGAACGAACCACCATCGTTGTTCACCATCCGGAAAAAGGGAAAATTCTTTTTCGTCAAATAGCCGGGGCATTGGCAAGGCGAATAAAATTTTATGGCAAAGTAGGTCAAGAGGTAAAACAATCTGATGAATGCGGATTTATTAAGTTTGGTTCGAGAGTCGATATTTTTCTGCCTATTGATGCGAAAATTTGTGTAAAATTGGGACAAAATGTTATCGGTGGACAAACAATCATTGCCGAATGGTAAACCGTATTACATACGATACTGAACCGATTCGAAAAAAAATTGAAGAATTTAAATCCCTCGGCAAAAAAATTTTTGCCACTTCTTCTTTTCAAACACACAGCATACCATTGCTTCATATTATCTCAGAGATAGACAGGAGCATCCCCATATATTTCACCAACACAGGATTTTTATTCCCCGAAACTCTTGCTTTTAAAGACCAATTGGCAGAGATGTTTGGACTACAAATTATTGCCTTACCTTCACCAATTCCAAAAATTCAACAATTGAACGAGAAAGGTCATTTTTATTATACCTCTGACCCGGATTTTTGCTGTTTTCTCAACAAAGTTTTACCCCTGGAAAATATTTTGGCCGAATATGATGTTTGGATTAATGGCATTCGTTCCGACCAAAGCGCAGTCAGAAGAAATATGCAAGAGATTATGCCTGCACCTCATGGCTGCCTTCGTTACCACCCTCTCTTGCATTGGGACAAAAAAATGATTTTTCAATATATCAAAGATCACCGACTTCCTTCACATCCATTGGAAAAGCAAGGTTATCTGAGTATAGGTTGTGTACCTTGCACAGAAAAAGTTATCGACCCTGATGATGAAAGGTCGGGACGTTGGTCCGGCTTGCAAAAAAAAGAATGTGGATTGCATACCGAACTTGTCAAAAATGTAAATAACAGATGAAAGTTCTCATAACCGGCGGCTGTGGATACATCGGGACCGAACTGGTGCAAAAATTAAATACAATGCCCGGTATTGATAAAATTATCATTTTGGATAACCTCAGCCGCGGCAATTACAATTTTTTTGTTGGGCAACAAACCTTCGATAAAAATAAATTACAATTTGTTTTCGGCGATTTACTCGACTCGCGCAAAATCCGAAATATATTAAAGGAAAAACCTGATATAGTTTTTCACCTTGCAGCCAAAGTTAGCACACCATTTCACGATTCTCAGGCGCAAATGTATGACCAAATCAACCATTGGGGGAGTGCAGAATTGGTATACGCTTTGGAAGACGTCCATCCTTGCAAAGTAATATATTTAAGTTCTGCTTCTGTTTATGGCAATCAAGACGCTCCGGTCAACAAAAACCAATCTCCGAATCCCAAATCCTTTTATGCGATATCCAAACTCAAAGCTGAAGAACATTTTTTGAGAATATCTTCGAAAATGCCGGTTATTATATTCCGCTGTGGCAATGTATATGGCTACAGCAAAAGCATGCGGTTCGACGCAGTTATCAATAAATTTATGTTCGAATCGCATTATTTGTCCAGAATTACCATTCACGGCAATGGTAGCCAATACAGACCATTTATCCATATCCAATACCTGACTAACTTACTTTCCGCTTGCATCGATAAATTTCAATTAACCGGCATTTTTGACGCCGTTGAGAAAAATCTCAGCATTGCTGACATTGCAGACACACTAAAAAAACTTTACCCTGATCTGGAAACAATCTTTGTAAACCGTTCGATGCCTTTACGCTCGCTGCAAGTTGAGAAAGACCCCGAAACATTGGAATTCTTTGGTGAGACCAAAGAATTGTTGAACGAATTGTCATCTTTCCGCAACAATTTTTCTTGGATCTGATCCTTGAATCAATTTACATCTATTACTTCCACATCAAAGATTAAGTTGGCTTTTGGTGGTATGGCTCCGGGATATCCATACTCGCCGTATCCCAATTGATAAGGGATGATCAAACGAGCTTTTTCTCCTGTTCGTAAATGTTCAAAAGCTATATCCCAACCCTTGATAACATTGCCGATACCCAGTGTAAAGGTAAAAGGTTGATCACGCTCCACAGACGAATCAAACAATTTACCATCTTCAAAATATCCCGAATAATGGACCGTAATGCGGCTACCTTTCTTTGGTAAAAGACCGGATGTGTTTTCTTTTGATTTAATCATTTTAAGCCCCTGCTCCAATTCAATTGTATCTCGGCCATTAACATCAAATGGTACCGGTTTGGGCATAATTTCCAACACCTCTATATCAAACACCAATGTGGCATTTGGCGGAATAGGACCGGCTCCTTTTTCTCCATATCCCAATTGTGGCGGAATTATCAATGTGGCTTTATCGCCCCGGTAAAGATGCATCAATGCCTCGTCCCACCCTTTTATCACATGTCCCACACCGGCTCTGAACATAATTGGCTGTCCTCTTTTATGGGAACTATCAAACACCGAATCGTTCGTGAATTTTCCGGTATAATGCACCTTGACAACCCTTCCGGAATCTACTTTTGGGCCTTCACCCACTTCTTTCAATATTATCTTCAAACCCGAAGGCAATGTTTGTTCTTTTCCTACGAGTTTCCTGCGTTTTTTGACCGTTTTTTTATTTGTTTGAGAAAATGTATCAGTAGAACAAAACACAAATAAACAAGCAAAAAGCAATATTTGAGACAAATATTTATTCATTTTACTTCACCTCAATTAATTCAACTTCAAAAACTAAGGTAGAATATGGTTTAATCACATTGCCACGTTGATTGGGACCATATGCCAACTTTGAAGGAATGATCAATGTAGCTTTACCTCCTTCGTTCATCATGGCAATGCCTTCTTCCCATCCCGGTATAACCATCCCTTGACCCAACACAAATTCAATGGGCTCTCCACGTTCATAAGACGAATCGAACGGTGTTCCATCCAACAATGTGCCTTTATAATGCACTTTGACGGTTTTTCCGGGCTCGGCCTTTTTACCTTTTCCTTTTTTTACCTCAATATAATATAGCCCCGATTCGGTAGGTTGAACATTTAGATTGTTTTGTGCAAGATATTCTTTAATTCTCTCTTCTTCCTCCTTGGCTTTCATTTCGGCTTCTTGCTGCATTTGTTGCATCAACTCCTCTTGTGATTGTATTTTCAACACTTTGATATAAAATGTCAAATCACTTCCTTTTGCCACAAAATCAGGTAATGGTTGATTGTTCATTATATTAAAAAATGAATCGGCTGAAGTTTTGTAAATCAAACTGTCGCCTTCGTGCGTCATTGACAATACATCAAAAATATCGCCTTCATATTTTGGTTGAGACAATTGTATTTGAATAATTCCTTCATTGAAATCTTTTGTGTCAAACAATACAGAATCTTTGTCATTGGTAAAGTAAAGTTTTACGGTCAAAATATCGTTTGGCTGTGCTTTTCGTGCACTTTCATTGGTGGAAATGAATTTATATTTCATCCCTCCCTTTCCTTTTTGAAAATCATCTTTATCACTGCCTCCACATGCACTTAAGACCACCATAAATGATAAAACCAAAGATTTGAATGTCAATTTTTTCATAATTATTTAATTTTAATTTTCACTCTATAAATTACATTTTCATAAGGCCTAACCAAACCGGGAGCTATTTCCCTATCATGAAAAGCCAGTTGCGAAGGTAGGATAATTTTAACAATTTGTTCATTTTTTTCGTGTAAAATATATTCTTCAAGTCCTTTAATCAATTGCCCTCTTGTCCCTACAATATATTCAAAGGGCTTTTTTTTAAACAAGGAATCGAAACAAGTTCCATCCAATAAATACCCCTCCAAAAAAATGTTCAATGTATCGCCTTGCCGGTAAGTTTTCTTTCCTTTTGATTCGGGCAAAACATACATTCCTTTCCAATAATATTCATGTCCTATATTGTTTTCCTTTAAAAATTCCTGCAATTCTTTTTGCCTCTGCCATTCTTCATCCGTAAAATTTTCCAGTTTTATCCTTGCTTGTAACGCTTCACCAGAAATACGTTCTAAAACTTTTATGTGTACCAGCCATAAATCTGACAAATCCGGACTGACTTGCCGGACATTCAAACTTGTATTTAACCATATTTCTTGGGAAGCAAGGATATGAATACTGTCATTTTTGTGCAAAAAGTTAAATATTGCCATATTCCACTTATTTGATTTACAATCAATGGTGTCAACCCCTTCAAATATTTTACTTTTATCTTTTTGATAAATTTTATATTGTACAATCAAAATGTTTTTGGCATGTCCCTCATCTTCCCAATTTCCAATCTCCCAAATTTTATATTTAAACCCTGCAGGATGAAGAATAAAATCTTTATAAGGGTCTTCTTTTATACAACCCAAAATTGAAAGAATAGTAAATAAAATGAGTACATTATGGCGATTCATTGGTTTAAAACTCTGATGCGATAGACCACCGTGGCATTTGGCGGTATTTTGTTGTAATCTCCCGTAAGTCCAAAGGCCAAATGTCTTGGCAGAATGATTAATGCAGAATCTCCCTTGTTTAACATCATCATAACCTGCTGTATACCCGATTCGATGTAGTCCTTGCCTACCTGAAACGTTTTGGGTCCTTTTTCTTTTGATGTATATAAAACTTCTCCATTTAACAATCCGATTTCATAAGAAACTGTTACTTTATCACCTTCATTGATGGCCGGACCAATGCCTTTTTCCAAAATTTGATAATAGATGCCATTCGGCGTGGTTTTCATATTCAGACGGTGACGTTCGATGTATTTCTCAATTTGCGTTTTTTCTGCAGCAACCCATACCTTATTTTTTTTCTCCAACTCTTTTTTTAATATCTCCATGGGTATTTCTTTTTGCCGGTCTTCCGGTTGTTCTCCACATCCACTCAATAACAATAAGCATAAAACATAAATTACCGGTCTTACCTTCATAATTCTGCCATTATTATTTTTTTTATTTCATCTACCGTTTTCTCCAATGTGTAAGGACTATTGGCCCCGGCAGCATTGATATGACCTCCGCCATTGAAATATTTTGCGGCTATTTTTTGCACATCAATTTTCCCTTTAGAACGAAATGAAATTTTTACTTCTCCATTTTCTTTTTCGGTTACCAAAACAGAAACCATCACCGATTCAATAGATAAGGGATAGTTGACAAAACCCTCAGTATCTCCTTTTTTGTAATTGTATCTTTTGAGCTCCTCATTAGATAATGCTATGATGGCTGCATTTTTTGAAGCAATTACTTCCATTTTCTCTTTCAATACATATCCCAATAATCTCAAACGGCTTTCGGAATAGGTATCATATACCTTTTGATGTATTTTGGCATGATCGGCTCCTTGTTTGACAAGAAACGATGCGATATTGAAGGTTTCCCATGTGGCCGATGGAAAACGGAATGAACCTGTATCAGTCATTATTCCACAAAACAACGCGGTTGCACAATCGGCATCGATTTGACTTTTCAATCCGTTTTTTTCTATAAACCGAAACACCAATTCACAAGTAGAAGACGCTTCAGTGTCGATATACTTTATATCAGGTGTAATTTGTGGATTTTGATGGTGGTCGATTAGTATGGTTTTTCTAAAATTAGGCTGTTTCAAGAATTCTTCCAATCCTTTCAATCTGCTCCATTGGTTAAAATCAAGCAAAAATAAAACATCCGACTTTTGAATAACTCCCTGGCAAAGATCCCGGCTTGTTTCATAAATTATGATGTCTTCTGACGCAGGAAGCCATTTTAAAAAATCAGGAAATTCATCAGGCACTATGATGTGAGAAGAAATGTTGTTTTTTTTTAGAATCAAATGCAATCCAATAGCCGATCCCAATGCATCACCATCGGGCGATTGATGTACCGTTATTATAACTTTTGATTGGTTTTTGTGCAATTGTTCTATTATGGTTGCTGCTTCCTTGGAATATTCTTGCATGACAATAAAGTAAATAAGTGCGAAATTACAAATTACACAAATTTTAAATTGTGATTAGCTATAAAATAACGCAAATAAAATTAAAACCCTTTTTTGGGCGTTGGCATGTGTTCTATTAAGACACCCACACAACCGAGTTCTCCAGATCCGCCTTCGGCAGTTATTTCTATGATAAGTTTTTGTGAAGTTTCAATACTGAATGTTATTTCTGTGGCATAGCTATCTTGAGAATTGTCGTAAATCACCTCCCGTTCTCTCTTGTATGTAGTTTCTGTGACTGCTTTTTCTTCAACTTCTCCGTATTCGTTTTTTACTTGTTTATACACTTCTTGTCTAACCGGCACCCGCTTTTCGGCAATTATTCGCATACGCAATTGGCCTAAACTATTGTCATTGCATAAAGCAATTCTGTAATCATTCCCTTTATAGACAACAATCTGAAACTCAGATGTCTGCCCTCCCTCAAAGAGAGCACTTCTCGATTGACCATTATATCTGAAACCATCGCGTTTACCGGATGCCTTGCAGGCCGCACGGTGATAATTGCTACAGTATTGGGCTGTGGATGCAGGATCAATATTTACACTTTGGGCTACAATAAATTGCAGCATGAAAAAATAAATGAGCGGTATGATAAAAATTTTTCTTTTCATAACTATTGCATTTTTATTGAATCATAAAAACTTCTGAACGAACTTGCCGGATGATTTCAATTGCTTCTTTGATCTTAACCGGATCTATTTTAGAAGAGTTATTTTTTGAACCAATAACCAATTTTCCATCACGTTTTTCTACTTTAACTTCTCCGGAAATGTCGTCTTTCAATTGGGCAAATTTTCCTTTGATACGTTGTGTCCATTGTAACACTTTAGCCACTTTCGGATCGTCGGAATATCTTTCCAAAAAGAGTATGATATTATCAAGTGTTTCATTTTGATCAACAAATCGTTCAACAATGGGATTATTTGTCATTTGGTCGTCATTTAAATTTTTAATTTCCTCAGAAACTATGTAAACACTTTCCAACCAACCACCAAAAGCAATTATTCCCAACACATTTCCTCTTTGATTTTTTTCCAAGTAGTCGACTATCTGAAAATATGAATCATTTGTAATGGCGATAAGTGAATCTGCACTATTTAAATTATTTTGGATACGATTGACAAGTGTTTCATCAAATGCTGAAGAAATTTCAATTTTATCCGCTAATTTGCGCACAACTGCAAAATATTTTATCGTAGTTTGATATTCCTCAAAAGCTGCTGTATAGGCAAGATCAGCCGTGTATGCCCCGAAAATCACGGGCAATGCCACCGGATCGACTATTTTTTCGGAATAGAATGGATCTATTAATAGATTGGAATTATATTTCATTCCGGATTGTTTGATAAAAGCAAACATTTCATCCGGCGACGGTATCTGATAATAACGTTTTTTTAACTCTTCCTGAGACGGCTGTGCCGATTGTATTTCTATTTCTTCTTCAATGGTTTTATTCTGAGGATCCTCACAGGACCAGTTTAAAACGATCAATAATGATATAAATAATAATTTTTGGTTCATTTCATGTTAATTTTTAGCAAATATATAACATTAAATGAATTAAAAAAACGAATCATAAATACATTGATATAAAACACATGAATACTTTTAAGAAGCATTTAACGTTTAACGTTGTTTTTAGTCATCTTTTATGATTTATCATAAACACAGAGTACACAAAGATACACGGAGGTTTTCACAGAGTTTTTGTGACTTTGATACTTTCTTTTTGTTTTTTGATTTTCTCAATTTCTTAAATCATTGTTTTTAGAGTGTTCTGCGTTTTCATTAACCCATACTTGCATCAAAATATAAATGCCGGGGATTTGAAAACCTCAACCCGCCCTTGCGGGCACCCCTCTCCTTACAAAGGAGAGGGGCTTGGTGGACGTAAAAAAAGCCCTGTAAGTTTGTATACTTGCGGGCAACCCTCTCCTTATGAAGGAGAAGGGCTTGGGGAGAGGTCTTGACTTCTCAATTTCCAAAATCGTTGCTTTCCGTGCAAATTGCGTTTCTACAATTCGTATTTACAACAAAATCTATTTGCCGAGGATTTGAAATCCTCACCCCGCCCTTGCGGACACCCCTCTCCTTGCGAAGGAGAGGGGCTTGGGGAGAGGTCTTGACTTCTCAATTTTCAAAATCGTTGCTTTCCGTGCAAATTACGATTCTATAATTTGTATTTGCACCAAAATCTGTTTGCCGGGGATTTGAAAACCTCACCCCGCCCTTATGGACACCCCTCTCCTTACAAAGGAGAGGGGCTTGGGGAGAGGTCTTTTTTTCACTTCTCAATTCTTTAAATCATAGTTTTTGCGTCGTTGTGCGTTTTCTTTGATACATATAAGAATTGTGCATTTGTAGCAGACAAGAGACTAGAAAAACGAAACAGAAATCAAGAAACTTAAAACATTTGTAATAAAAGATGAAGAAAGATGTAATAGATGGAATAGAAATGGAAAATTATCATGTAAAAAGAAAAGCAGTCCACTACAAAAAATTCATATTTTAGATTATCAATAAATTGACATTCTAAAGTGTCAAAGTTACGAGACACAGAGATTTTCAAAGAGAGTTTTTTTATTTTCTCTGTGTTTCTCCGTTCTTTCCGTGGTGAAGATTTTTAGGGCATATCAATCATGAATACAAAACGTTACGAATCTTCACCTAGGCGGCCAATAGAAAAAAGTGATTGAGAGTTAATTCCGGGTCATTTATAAAGAGCTGCCTGTATTTGAAAATCTGTGTAATCAGGTTATTTAAAGGCAGACTAAAATAATGTCATTCTTTCGCCCGTTCACCGTACTCACCTGTTCTGGTATCAACTTTTATTTTGTCACCGGTGTTGATAAACAAAGGAACTTGTATGGTTGCTCCTGTTTCCAAAGTTGCCGGTTTGGTTGCATTAGTAGCCGTATCCCCTTTAACCGCCGGTTCGGTATAGGTGACTTCCAATACAACATACGGAGGCAATTCGCATGATAAAGGTTGTTCATCATCAGCATTGAAAAGAATGACCACATTCTCACCCTCTTTCAAAAATTGCGGAGCGGAAATAATTTTCTCATCAATGGTCACCTGATCGAAGGTCTCGGTATTCATAAAATGATAACCACTTTCGTCTTTATAAAGAAACTGATGAGGACGATTTTCTACACGGATTACGTCAATCTTTTCACCGGCATTGAAAGTATAATCGAAAATTTTTCCATTTTCCAGGTTTTTTAATTTTGTTCTCACAAACGCCCCACCCTTTCCCGGTTTAACATGCAAAAATTCAAGAATAGTGACCAATTGGCCATTGTGTCTGAAACATAAACCATTTTTAAAATCAGCTGTTGTTGCCATAAATTTTAATTTTTAAGTTGGGCAAAAATATAAAAATACATTTACATTTTTCAATAAAAAAATAGCCGCAGAAGCGGCTATTTAAACAGTGGTGCGGGACGGAATCGAACCGCCGACACAAGGATTTTCAGTCCTTTGCTCTACCGACTGAGCTACCGCACCATTTCATGTCGGTAAAATCGGGCTGCAAATTTATAAATTTTTAATTGCCTTCAAATACTTTAGCAAAAAAATTTTCCTTATTTCTTTATCTATCTAATTTTCAGTTCAATTACAAAATGGCGTCAATATTCCCCAATCCTTCCCGGATAATCACAGGTTGATCTTGAGTGCAATCAATGACTGTAGATGGTTTGTTTTTCCCAAATCCTCCGTCTATAATTACGTCCACAATTTTACCAAATCTCTGTTCAAGCACATCCGGGTCTGTGGTATATTCAACTATTTCATCCTCGTCGTGAGACAGAAGTGCTTAAGAGAGGAATCCCAAGCTCTTTTACAATTGCTTGAGTGATGGCATTTTCAGGGATTCTTATGCCAATTTGTTTTTTTCTGTTGAGAAAACCTTTAGGCAACTCACTTCCTGCTTCAAAAATAAACGTATACGGACCCGGCAATGCACGTTTTATTAATTTAAAATATTTATCGCTCAGATTTTTAATATACTTCGATGCTTGGGAAATATCGGCACAGATTAATGAAAAATGCGCTTTCTCCGGATCTATATGTTTTATTTTGCATAACTGTTCAAATCCTTTTTTACTATTTGAACTGCAGCCAAAAGCATAGATCGTATCGGTGGGATAAATAATGACCCCGTCTGCATTTAAAACTTCCACAACCTTTTTTATCTTTGTAGGTTGTGGATTCACAGGATGTATTTCTAATTTCATACTTGTCAAATTTTATGCATTAACCTTTTTGTAATCTTCAAGAAACTTCTTTAATCCAATGTCGGTCAATGGATGATTTAACAATCCCATGATAGCACTTAAAGGACATGTAGCAACATCGGCGCCAATTTTTGCACATTCTAAAATATGCATCGTATGTCGGATAGAAGCCGCAAGAATTTGTGTAGTGAACCCATAATTGTCATAAATCAAACGTATTTCTTCTATCAAGGCCAACCCATCGGTAGAATTGTCATCCAAACGGCCAATAAAAGGTGAAACATACGTAGCCCCTGCTTTTGCAGCCAACAACGCCTGACCGGGAGAAAACACCAACGTGCAATTAGTTTTTATACCCTTCTCTGTAAAATATTTGATGGCTTTAACTCCTTCTTTAATCATAGGAACCTTAACCACAATATTTGGATGTAATGATGCCAACAATTGTCCTTCTTCAATTATTCCATGAAAATCGGTGGAAATAACTTCTGCACTGACAGGCCCATCAACAATCTCACAAATTTTCACATAATGATCCAAAATATTTTTTTGGCCGGAAATACCTTCTTTTGCCATCAACGAAGGATTGGTCGTCACCCCATCCAATACGCCTAAATCATGGGCTTCTTTGATTTGATCCAAATTTGCGGTGTCAATAAAAAATTTCATATACTATTTTTTTGACAAAAATAAATGGAAAACATTATGTTTGCAAATTAAAGATATAAACAATCCATAATGAGCAGAAAGCAAAAAAAATCTTTCGCAAAAAAAACACCTCTGAAAAACACATCTTCATCCAACATTACACATCAGTCCCATACTTTGTTTGAATCATTGGATATATTTTTTGACAAGCATCTTCCAAAATTAAATGTATATTTCACAATAATATTTTCTTTACTTTCTATATTGTCTTTCGATCCAAAACTAAGTATAGCTTTTGATGATGCAATGTATATGACATCCGCTTACAGGTATGTACACGACTTCCCGGATTTTTTCCATACCGCCAATGCTCCTTTTTATCCCATGGTTTTGAGCATTTTGGTTGCCATTTTTGGTTTTGACATGCTATTGTTGAAAGCCACCTCTGTCATCTTCATGTCATTGGGAATATACTTTACGGTGAAAGCATTTTACAAACGTTTACCTTCTACTCTTGTTTTTTTTATGCTATTGATGATGGTATTTAATGTGCATTTCTTGTGGTATTCTCATCATACTTTCACAGAAGCATTCTTTTTTATGCTGCAAGGAATTTTTTTCAACTTATTTTTTCATTTTATCGAAAAACCGGCTCATCCGGTTAAAAACGGCATATGGCTTGGAGTATTATGCGCCCTGCTTTATCTGACTCGCACGGTAGCCATTGCTGCCATTGGTTCAGTAATTTTTTATTTCATTTTGAAAAAAGATTGGAAAAAATTGATATATCCGGTCGCTGCCTTTTTGAGTTTCATTGTAGTTTTTTCATTGGCCAAAACGTTTGTTTGGCATGTAGAATCTTCATCAGGACAAGCAAAAATTTTGATGCAGAAAGACCCATACAACCCCGACAAAGGCATGGAAGATTTCAACGGTTTTGTTCAAAGGTTTTTTGACAATTATGGTTTGTATGTAAGCAAACGACTCTACGACCTGATTTCTCTCAGACCGGACGCTAAAGAAACCAATACCGGATTGGGATTTATCTCGTTGATATTATTCCTTGTAAGCTTTTTCCAGGCCTTTAGAAACAAACAAGAAGTCGTTTTGTTTTCATTGATATACTTATCCGGGATCTGTTTTATTACCTTTGTAGCATTGCAAACACAGTGGGATCAATTGCGGCTTATATTACCTTATTTACCCTTTTTCATCATTTCTTTATTATATGGTTTATATCGATTGTTGTCAAAAATGGCATATGCAGCACAGTTATTATTGTTTTTTATTTTGCTTATATTACCGATTATTGGTATAAGCCGGACCTTTAAAATGGTGAAAGAAAATTTTCCTGTAGCTATGAAAAATCTTAAAGGAGACCGGCTGGCCGGACTGACTCCCGATTGGCAAAATTATGTGCGTATCAGTATATGGGCCGCCGAACACTTACCTGAAGATGCTGTTATTGCTTGTAGGAAAGCACCTATATCTGCCATTTATTCTAAATTTAGAAGAGAATTTTTCAACATTCATAATGTACCTTCATCTGATCCGGACAGCTTGGTTGATTTACTAAAACAACATCGAGTCACGCACGTGATCGTGGCCAGTTTAAGAAGGGATCCCTCAAAAAAAACAGAACACATCATTAACACCATGCACCGATACATTGGCACTATTCAACAAAAATATCCCAATTTTGTCACTTTGGTGCATCAAGAAGGATCGGACGAACCCGCCTATCTCTTTAAAGTAAATTATCCTGAAAACTTCACCCAAAATGAACAAAGCAACCAAAAATAATAATCTGACATATCTTGATTTGCCGGAGACAACCATTACGCATGCCGAGATTCTTAAGAAAAAACCTCTGCTTAAAAAAATTTATACCCAATGGTATCAACAATTTATAAATGAATTGCAATCTCACTTTCCTGATTACAAAGACAATCATTCGTACTTTTTCCTGGAAATCGGATCCGGTGGCGGTTTTTTAAAAGAACTGTTTCCTCAAATTAAAACTTCAGATATATTGCCCCTGCCATTTGTGGATTATGTTTTTTCTGCCGAAAAATTCCCAATGAAAGATACATCCATTGATGCCATTTTTATGTTGAATGTGTTGCACCATATACCAAATGCAGAGAATTTTTTTTCTGAAGCTCAACGTTGTTTAAAACCCGGTGGCTTTATTTTCATGATCGAACCCGCCAATACTCCCTTTGCCCGATTTATTTATAAAAATTTTCATCACGAAAACTTTGACACAAAGCAAATAAATTGGCATTTTACGTCAAAAGGTCCATTAAGCAGCGCCAATGGAGCGTTGCCATGGATTATTTTTAGAAGAGATTATGAAAAATTTAAAAAACTTTATCCTGACTTACAATTAATCAAATATCAATACCATACACCATTTGCGTATTTGCTTTCCGGTGGATTTTCTGCTCCATCCATGCTACCCGGATTTATGTTTCCTGTTATCAGTTTTTTTGAAAAGATCACCTCACCTTTGCACAATTTTCTTGGTATGTTTGTGTCGCTTAAGATTGTCAAAAAATGAACAGAGAAGAATATTTAAACAGAAAAAAATACCGTTTCTTCGAATATTTTGAAAATTTAGCCGAAACCTATCCAAAACACAGGGAAAAAACTTCCTATTATTGGAATGACATTATTAACTATTGCAATTTTTTTATTCATGAAGATGATTCGGTTTTAGAAATTGGATGTGGTACAGGTGAAACACTTTCAAAACTAAAAGGGAAAAACAAAACCGGCATTGACTATTCTCCCAAAATGATTGCCAAGGCAAGAGAACGCTACCCTGAATTAAATTTCATTTTGCAAGACGCCACACAATTGGAACTTGATGAAAAATTTGACATTATTGTCGTTACCAACGTTATAGGATTTATTGACAACTTAAACGAACTTTTTGAATCGTTAAGAAAAGTAAGCCACCCAAGAACAAAAGTTATTATTTCTTATTACAATTATCTTTGGGAACCTATCATAAAATTTGCAGAATGGATTGGATTGAAAAGACATATTCCCAATCAAAGTTGGATTAGCAAACAAGACCTGGCAAACATTCTTTATTTGACTGAATTCGAACCATACCGTTACACCAGGAGTATGATCATTCCATATAAAATTCCCATCCTTTCAGATATTATTAACAGGTTTATTGCTCGTTTACCTCTTATTAACAGTTTGTGTATCAATCAATTTATGATTGCCAGACCGTCCCCATATTTTCCTAAGGATATCGTCAAAGACAAATACTCTGTAAGCGTTGTTATTCCTGCAAGAAATGAAGAAGGCAATATAGAAAATGCCATAAAACGAATCCCAAAAATGGGAAAGCATACAGAAATTATTTTTGTGGAAGGAAATTCTACCGATAATACCTGGCAAGAAATACGCCGTGTTTATGAAAAATACAAAACCACACATGATATAAAAATCACCCAGCAACAAGGCAAAGGCAAAGGAGATGCCGTGAGAAAAGGATTCTCGCTGGCATCAGGAGACATTCTTATGATTCTTGATGCGGATTTGACTGTCCCACCTGAGGATCTTCCCAAGTTTTACTATGCCATTGCTTCACTTAAAGGAGAATTTATCAATGGTTCCCGTTTGGTTTATCCGATGGAAAAAAATGCCATGCGTTTTTTGAATATCCTTGGAAATAAGTTTTTTAGCATGATGTTTACATGGTTATTGGAACAACCCATCAAAGATACTCTTTGCGGAACAAAAGTTATTTTCCGGAAAGATTATGAGCGATTGGCGGGCAACCGGCATTTCTTTGGCGATTTTGATCCTTTTGGAGATTTCGACCTCCTGTTTGGCTCATACAAACTCAATCTTAAAATCATAGACCTGCCTATTCGATACCAGGAACGGGTATATGGCGACACAAACATCAGCAGGTTTAAACACGGATGGCTTTTACTAAAGATGTGTGTATTTGCTGCAAGAAAAATAAAATTTCGTTAACAGTTTTACAATCATTTTTATCATTCTTAAAGCAGATTGCCTCTGAATGCATTATCTTCAAACAAACTCTGGCCAAGAAAATGAGATCACTCTGAGATATGATCAGAATTTTGCTCTGGCTTTTCTGCGTTTTTTACGCTTGCCATGCAAGAATGTATATTTTGCTCTGTAGAATTTACTTTTACTACGAAGCGAATAACTGAATTTTACATTTACAGTGAAATAATTGTCTTTATGGGAAGGATCGCCACGTTTTGCTCCGGGACGATATGTATACATGGTAGGGCCTTTTGTTGAAGGTATATTATTATCTGCCCGTACTTCATTGATTACTTGTTGATTTGTAGGATTGCTTAAAGCCGCTGCTATGGGATCAGATAGCGGTGGATTGGGATAATTTGTACTCACATCATCTAAATAATCGGTAAAAGTTTTTCTCCACACCAGTTCAAGACCAAGTTTATAACGGCGGTCAATAGTGTAGAAAAAGCCCATTCCAAATGGTATAACCATGCCAAATTTAGGATATGGCTTTACTTGCCCTTCGGTTTTTAAAGGTCTCAAAGCATACCACTTACCGTTATATGGTGCCTGAGGATTATGATACATTCCTCCGATTCCGGCAGTTACATAAGCTCTGAAGTCGTTTCGGTAGCGTCCGGTATTTCCGACGTCGTTGACGGTGTAAAAATAATAATCAAGCATCAATGTACTTTCTATGATATTGTTTCGAAATGTAATGTTTCTCGCTCTCCTGTGTGGGTAAATCGTATATCTGTCGGAACCATACAACCTGATCCAATTTATATCAAGCCGAACGGCAATATCCGGATGGAACTTGTAACGCACAAATGCACCTGCATCAAATCTGGTATGTTGTAATTTCATATCCCAAATAAAATCCCTTCTCGGCTTGTCTTTCCCACCAATGTCTCCCAGATAGTTTGAAGGACCTATATTGAACCCGATATCCCAATAAAATTGCCCAAAAGCAACGTGTGAGCAAAATAAAAACAGTATGTGTAAATATTTTTTCAATTTCTTGATTTTTAAAACACAAAAATAAAAAAATTAATCAAATTTTATTGCCTTAACCGGGCTTATTTTTTTAATCATCAATAATGGTAAAAAAATGATTAATGCTATTATCACTGTCGTAAATAAGTTAATCATGAAAATTTCCAACCAGGGAAACTCCACCGGTACTGCATCGAGATAATACATTTCCGGATTTAATTTTAATGGTTTGAATAAATATTGAATGATACATACTGTCAGGCCCACAATATTCCCCCAAACCAAACCCTTTGCGGTAATATACATGCCTTGTAACAAAAACAAGCGGAATAGAAGTGATGAACGGGCACCCATTGCTTTCATGATGCCGATAAATTGTGTTTTTTCGATCATCATTATCAACAATGCCGATATAATATTGATGGACGCCACAGCCGTCATTAATATCAAGATGATTATCACATTCATGTCCTGCAACTCCAACCAGTTAAAAATTTCAGGAAATTTTTTGTTAACCTCTAAAATCTGAATATCATAAGGGACGATTTGGGATATTTTTTCCATTGACCTTTTTATTGTTTTATTTGAAAAATCTTTCAAATGTACCTCTATGCCTGTGGCTTGTCCTGAGGGCCATTTGTTCAGTTTCTCCAAATGCCGATGGTTGCATAAAATAATTTTTTCGTCGGTCAAAGACAATCCGGTACGGTATATTCCTACAATTTTAAATTTTCTTACTAATGGAGGCTGCTGAATAAAATATGTGAATATATTGTCACCGGTCTTTAAGTTTAACTTCTCTGCTATCTTTTGAGAAATAACTACCTCATAAGGCAAGCTGTCTTGCGAAAAAGAAATTGACCGACCTTCGATAAGATATTTATCGAAAAACGAAGAATCAAAATCAAGATCAATCCCTTTTAACAAACATCCCATTATATTTTCACCCGATTTTAAGATGCAAGGTTTAAGAGAAAATTTTTGGACATGACGAACTTCATCTAGTTGCTTCAACGGTATAAGCCAGGAAGAGTCGATGTGAATGGGACGTGTTTCAAAAGCATTGACATTATCAAAACTGTTGAGTTGTATGTGTCCGGCAAATGCCACAGTTTTTTCTTTGATCCCTGTTTGAAACCCTCTCAACACACAAATTGAAACAATCATCACTGCAACACTAATTACAACCGCCAATATGCACAAATTGACAACCGGACGGGTAATCCTTTGGTCATTCAAAAAAACCAACCTGCGAAATAAAAATTGTATAATGTCGCTTTTCATTAAAAAATTAAAATGCAAGTTCCACAAATAAAATACTTTTTAGGTTTCTCAAAATCAAACAGGGATAAAATTTTATTTTTTTTTGAATTGAATATATCTATTTTTTCAAGCCGGTTAAATGAATGCTATGTGCAAGAATTGTCAACAAATTTTAATTTTCTGATTCGTTCATTAATTGAAAAATAGTATTTTCATAAGTGTTTTTTTATTTTGTAATTTTGCTATTCTCTTAAATAGATATGATCTCCAACTTGTTTATATGATGCAAAAACGGCTAATATCTTTACTCTGTTTATTTTTTATTCAATCTTCAATTTTTTCACAAAATCAAAAGCCAGATAGCAGCATCAGCGGTTTTTTATTTCCACTTACTTATGCTGTGCAATTTCCTCAAATGGACCTTGCCAACCGATTTGGCACTTTTTCAAATGTGGCTTTGTCTCCAAAATATAAAACAGCAACCAATTGGCTGCTTGGATTAAGAGGCGATTTTTTATTTGGCAATAAGGTAAAAGAACAAGGGCTACTACAGGGCATACTCAATAGTAATGGCGCTGTAATCAGCCAAAGTGGCGAGCAGGTGATTGTCAGCACCGAATCACGTGGTTTTTTGTTAATGCTGACTTTTGGTAAACTATGGCCTGTTTCAAAATATAATCAAAATTCAGGAATTTTATTGGAACTCGGTGGTGGCCTTATGCGGCATAAAATCCGCTTTGATTGGCGGGACAATCAATTGCCACAACTCAATAAAGAACTTCTAAAAGGGTATGATCGGTTGAGTGTAGGACCTGCCGGAAGAATTTTTTTTGGTTATCAATACATCGGAAAAGGCAAAGCCCGTTGGGTTAATTTGGAATTTGGCACAGAAATCGTTTGGGGCAAAACCTCCAATTGGAGAGGGTTTAATTACGACAAAGGTCAGATTGACAATTTGAAAAGAAATGACGTCATTTGGGGACTGCGTTTTGGTTATATACTTCCGGTTTTAAATTATCCTCCCGATGATTTTTATTATTATTAAATAATGTCGATCCATAGATTATTATACAACACCGGCATATATTTTTATGGCAGAGGCATACATCTGGCTTCGTTGGTCAACAAGAAAGCCCGGCTATGGTCTCTTGGCAGAAAACAACAAATAATCACTGCTGTAGAAAAAAAAACAGGGCAAAAGGTTTTTTGGTTTCATTGTGCATCTCTTGGCGAATTTGAACAAGGAAGACCATTGATAGAAAAAATCAAGCAAAATCATCCCGGACATAAAATTATCCTCACATTTTTTTCTCCATCGGGTTATGAAATTCGTAGGAACTATCCTTTGGCTGATGCAGTATATTATTTACCCGAAGATTTGCCATCGAATGCCCGGAATTTTATTGAAACCATTCAACCTGACGCAGCTTTTTTTGTCAAATACGAATTTTGGTTTAATTATCTTCAAGCATTATACACAAAAAATATTCCGGCCTTTTTAATAAGTGGCCGTTTTCATAAAAACCAAATTTTTTTCAAACCCTGGGGAAAATCTTTCATTCCCTATTTACGCGTTTTTCAATACTTTTTTTTGCTGGACGAAAATTCCCAAAAACTCCTCGCTGATTTAGGGTTCACAAACGCGCATGTATCCGGAGACACACGTTTTGACCGTGTATGGCAAAATGCCCAATCGGTAAAGGAAAATAATATAATCTCGACATTTAAAGGTGACGATTTGCTGCTAGTATGTGGAAGTACTTGGCCGACCGAAGAACAGAGTATTGTCTGAAACAATAGATTCATTACCTGAGAATTTAAAAATTATTATTGCCCCACATGAAGTTGATGTTTCCCATATACGTCAAATTATTGAAAAATTTGGCAATTGCTCTGTGACATACAGCTCATTGTCAAACGACAGGCATGCATTAGACAAAAAAATTCTCATTATTGATAACATCGGATTATTAAGCTCAATTTATCAGTATGCCGATATAGCCATAATTGGCGGAGGCTTCCGGAACAGTTTACACAACATGTTGGAACCGGCTGCTTTTGGAATGCCCATTTTTTTGGGTCCGCAAATAGACAAGAATCCTGAAGCAAAAGAAGCCGTAAAACTGGGATTTGCCCATATATTTCGAAATTCGGACGAATTAACAAAAGCACTTTTGTTTTTAATCAGCCACCCGGAAGAGAGATTAAAACAGTCGAAAGAATGCAAAGCATGGGTTGAGAGGAACACCGGTTCGGTTACTGATATTTATTGTAAATTGGATCATCTGGGTTTGCTTTGACAACCATTCTGAAGGTATTACGTGATCTTTGTTCAAGAAAAATCTCTTTGCCGTTTTTCATTTTTTTTATTAATGATGCCGTGGGATGCCTTAAAGTTATCAATAGGCAATCGGTATTATAAAGTATTTTATAACTATCTTGCAAAGACGATTGTAAAATCTTCTCCAACTTAAAAGGTTGGTTATCAAAAGACACAGTGAAATTCAAGGCAGAAATTTGAATCAAATTTATTTTAACTCCAAACCGTGCAAAAGTGCCGAATAATTCACTCAAATGCCCTTCGGCAATAAAAGAATAATCGCGGGCCGAAAAGGACATTAACACCTGATTTGGACGAAAAATAAAAGAGCTGTATTTCAAATCGTCTTTTTCATTTTGGTCGATGATGGTCCCGGGTGCTTCCGGATCCAAAAATGACTTAACTTTCAAGGGTATGTTTTTGTTTTGCAAGGGTTTGATGGTTTTTGGGTGGATCACCGTGGCTCCATAATATGTCAATTCTATGGCTTCTTTGTAAGAGATATGTGGCATCAATATAGCATCAGGAATAATTTTAGGATCTGCATTTAGCAATCCTGGCACGTCTTTCCAAACAATCATCTCTTCAGCGTCTAACAGATTGGCTAAAATGGCAGCGGTGTAGTCGGAACCCTCCCGACCAAGTGTGGTAGTATAATTCTCCGCTGTCGACCCTATAAAACCTTGTGTGACAATAATTTCACTTTTTTCAAACATACTTTTTAATACTGATGTTGCATATTGCCGGGTTTTATCCCAATTTACATTAGCCGCACGAAAACGATCATCGGTTTTTATCAAATCTCTTGCATCTATCCATTGATTTTTGAGTTGTTTTCGATTTAAATATTCAGAAATAATGGTTGTGGATAACAATTCACCCACAGACACTATTTGATCATAATAAAAATCAAAATCTTTCACCGGTGTTTCATCCAGCACCCATTCAACTTCTACAAATAAATTGTTGATTTTGTCATTTAAATCTTGTGGTAAGTGCTGACCAAATAAATCCCGGACTATGTGTATATGATCTTGCTTTATTTTTTCCAATCGGTTGTATGCAATGTCTTTATCGCCGGAAAAATATGCCTCTACAACTTTTTCGAGTGCATTGGTAGTTTTTCCCATTGCTGATATAACCACTATAAGCGGACGACTTTGGTTAGAATGTAATATCTTGAGAAGGTTTTTTACTCCGGTAGCATCTTTTACCGATGCACCACCGAACTTAAATACTTTTACTTTATTCATTTGTTTGTCAATTCTATAATTTTATTTTTTCTTAATTTGCAATTGATCCATTCATCGTCAAATTCGGCACCATATTTTTTGTAAAATTCTATGGCCGGGGTATTCCAATCCAAAACCTGCCACACCATCATGGCAAAGTCATTGGCAACGGCCTCTTCGATGGTTGCATTCATTAACGCTTTACCTATCCCCTTGCCTCTGAACTTTTCTTTGACAATGATGTCTTCAAGATATAAACAAGGACCTTTCCATGTACTGTAGCGTATGTAATAAAAAGACATACCGGCGATTTCCCCGTCAAATTCTGCCATTAACACCCAAAACAATGGCTTGTCTCCAAATCCGTCACGAATCAATTGTTCTTTGGTAATGGTAACTTCGTGTGACGCTTTTTCATATAAAGCCAATTCGTTGATTAATGCCAAAATTTGGTCCACATCTTGAATAGTCGCTTTACGTATGGTTATTTTTTGATTGTCCATAGCCTGCAAAAATGCTAAATTTTGTCCATATCTCAGAAAATGTAAATTGTCCATTAAATTTTTTAAGAAATTCTTAAAAAGAAAAATATATTGCAAATAAAAAACCGCCATAACAACAATGGCGGTTTTTTTATAGTCAATTGTTTTCTGATTGAATTTTTTTTATCAAATTTTTTTTGATTATACTATTAAAAGTTCATGTTAGTCATCTTTGATATTTGTTTTTTTAAACAATCCCAAACTTTATTAAAATATTGTTTTGTATGTTAGACAGATTAATCAGTCTGCTAATTTAATTGTTTTGAAACTTTCTATAATTATCCCGTCTGTATTCTTGACACTGACATAATAAACACCATCCGGTAAATTAGTTATATCTATTTTTAACTCATTTTGTGATGTGTTGTTTATGATAGCTTTTATCAACCTTCCTTCAATATTGTAAATTTCAATTTTACTATTAGAACTCAAATTGGCAATAAGTAGATAATCCTTAGCAGGATTGGGGAACAGATAAATTTGATTTTTTGTATTCAGATATTGTACTGCCGTTGGTCCAATCGTAAAGTTTTTTGTTTTTGAACAACCTGCAGAATCAACCACAACAAAATAATAGTTTCCATTGTTTAAATTATTGACCACATTGGCGCCGGAAGAAATTAAATTATTATTAGAATCATACCAATAATACCAATAAGGTTGTACTCCTCCTTGTACGTTTGCCGTCACATTTCCGCCATTGATAATCAAATCAATAGATATACTGTCCGGAGCAGAAGGTATGATATTTGTACAACTAATCGGCATGTTTAACCAGGGATGATATAAACTAACCGATACCGTTGTATTTTCACAGAGAGTTGAATCCAGAGGAATATTTAAAGGCGGTATAAACAATGTAACCGTATTGTTACCGGCAGTATAATCAATAAATCCGGAGTAATTTAATGGGAAATAATTTAAATCTACTTCTCCCGAACATTCTCCATAGCATTTTGGAGGTCGGGTATCCAACATACACATTATTGGCTCCAAATTTCCATAAATATAATTATTGTTTTGAGGACAAGATAAAGTGGAATCATCATTGGCAGTAAATCCATATGAGCCGGGACAAAGGTTTGTAAATGTTAATGTAACATATGGCAAATTATTGACATTAAATGCCGCAGAATTAGTTGTCGTCTGAGTATTAACATTAAAAAGCTGGAAAAATGCCGTACCGCCTGAACTTACACTACCCCCATAACTAAATACTTTTATTTCTCCATTACACGGAGAGAATGAAGTATTTGAAATAAATAAAAAAATAAAAGTCGAAGGCCACCAACCGGTATTACCCTGTGTCACTGAATAGGTAATATAATTTGTTGGATTGTTATTCGGATGAACATTTGATAAATCAACAGAAATATTCACAGAATAACCGGGCTCGGAATATGTCAGAAAATTATTGTAAACTCCTCCTATGCACAATGGGAAAAAGACAGTAGTATCGTTGACAAGATTATAAGTCGTAGTGCTGCTGTTTAAAATCAATATTTGTCCATTTTGCGGCAAACACTTATTTACGTACAGGCCATTTGAACAACCCCAAGGATCATCCAACTTAAGAAAAACCCTGAGGTTTGGCATAGATTGAGAAGCTAAATTTCCTGCCAATAACAAGGCAATCAAATTTAAAATCTTAACGGGTGACATCACTTGATGGATTTTTTTCATAAAATTTGTTGTTCTCATAAGATTTAAATTTAGTGTTTTCAAAAGCCATGACGATAGAACAATAAAAAGGTTGCCAGATTAAAATCAAAATCTTTTGCCATAAAATTTGATTAAATTTGTAGCATTAATAAATAGAAAATTATATGGGCGCAGTGACTTTAAACGAATTTATCCTTGAAAACCAACAAATGTTTCCTGCCGCAAAAGGCGAGCTGACTCGAATTTTACAAGACATTGGCATAGCGGCCAAAATCATTCATCGTGAAGTAAGCAAGGCCGGGCTGGTGAATATCCTGGGTAGTACCGAAAATACCAACATACAAGGCGAAACTCAACAAAAACTCGACGTCTATGCCCACAACCAGCTGGTTGCTGCCTTGCGTTCCGGTTGTGAAGTGGCTGCCGTTGCTTCTGAAGAAGAAGAAAACATTATTATTTATGAAAATGAAAATTCTAAAAATGCCAAATATATTGTTGCTTTTGACCCTTTAGACGGATCATCCAACATTGATGTAAATGCCTCCATTGGAACCATCTTTGCAATTTTTAAAAGGAAAAACCTGAATCAAACGGTAAATACAGACGATTTTCTGCAAAAAGGTAAGGATTTGATTGCGGCCGGCTATGTCATTTATGGTTCTTCCACTATGTTGATATATAGCACAGGACATGGCGTCAATGGTTTTACATTAGACCCATCCATAGGTGAGTTTTGCCTATCTCATCCAAATATCAAAATACCTGAAAACTCCTCCATTTATTCAATTAATGAGGGGAATGAAAAAGATTTTCCTGAAGGTATAAAGGAATATTTAAAATCTATCAAATATAAAGAAAAACCCTATTCATTGCGTTATATTGGCTCTATGGTGGCCGATATTCACAGAAACCTCATCAAAGGTGGTGTTTTCATTTACCCCCCTACGAAAAAAAATCCTGACGGCAAGCTGCGATTGATATACGAATGCATCCCCATGGCTTTTCTAACAGTGCAGGCAGGTGGAAAAGCCATTAACTTTCAAGGTGAAAATATCCTGGATTTGGAACCTCAGCTGTTACATCAAAGAACTTCCATCATTATCGGTTCATCCGGAAATGTAGATGAAGTTTATTCATTTTTGACCAAAAGTTTGGCCAATCACATATAATTACATTGAATTACATCTTACTCAACAGTGCTAGAGTTATTTGAAAATCATCCATTCTTAAAGAAATTTGAAGATTCTGCCGTTCTCAACAAAAAAATTTCGGTACAAGGATTAAAAGGATCTTCAGTAGCCCTTGCATTGGCTTATTTTTTCAAAAAACATAAAGGCAAACATCTCTTTGTTACGGCCTACGAAGAAAAAGCCATGTACTTGTTTGACGACCTCAAACAATTGGCAGGCAGTGAAGAAAATATCTATTTTATGCCTCATTCGGGGGAAACCATTGCCATCTTGAATCAAACCGACCACCACCAAACCAACCTTAGATTAAATGCGTTGCAAAATATTTCTCAAAACGAAAATTTCATTTGTGTCACCTACGCCAGGGGGCTTATCGAAAAAGTTCCCAACAAGCAAATGTGGCAGACCAATAAATTTACGATTCATCAAGGAGAGAAAATTGATCTTGACTTTTTGATTGAATTTTTGGTTGAATTAAAGTTTGAAAGGGAAGATTATGCCATAGAACCGGGACAATTTTCCATCAGAGGCAACATCATCGACATCTATTCTCCGGGCATGGAATCTCCTTGCAGGATTGTATTGGATGATGATAAGGTGGAAAAAATTAAACTTTTTGACCCTGATACACTTTCGAGTATAAAAGAAATAAAACATGTAGATATTTTCCCGGACGTCTTACATAACGGTTCAATCGCTCAATTAACCAATATCTTTGAATTTTCCGGTCCCGATATGGTGATATGGTGGGAAGACAAATCCTGGGTAAACCAATTTATGAGAAATTACCTTGAGGAAGGCCGTCTGGATGCTTCCATTCATTTATTGCCCGACGAATTTGAAAAGTTAACAGGAACATTAAAAGAAATTTTTTTACATCCTTATGAAAAAACTAAAGAGAAGGTCATAGAATTGGAAGCAAAAACCGAATCTCAACCACTTTTCCACAAAAATTTTAAAATCTTGGCCGACTCGTTGAATAATTTCCGTCAAAAAAATTACCGGCTTTATTTTCTGAGTAAACAAGAAACACAATACAAAAGAATTGCAAGTATATTAAACGATATTCAACCGGGCATACACTTAAAACATCTTCCTATTGCATTGAGCGAAGGATTTATCGACCATCATTCAAAGTCAATATTTTATACAGATCATCAGATTTTTGACCGTTATCACAACCCATCACATGTCAAAACCGGACACAATGCTTCCATGATGATTCAATTGAAAGAATTGAGCCAACTCAGACCCGGCGACTATGTAGTGCACATAGATCATGGCATAGGACGTTTTTCGGGATTGGAAAAGATTGACGTGGGTGGACGCACACAAGAAGCTCTTCGAATCATTTACAAAAACAACGATGTTCTGTATGTAAACATACACTCTTTACATAAAATCTCACGCTACACAGGAGAAGAAGGGAAAGAACCCGCCCTTGACAAATTGGGTGGTGGACGCTGGCAAATGGTAAAATTAAAAACCAAAAAGAAAGTCAAAGAGCTGGCTTTTGACCTCATACAGTTGTATGCCAAAAGAAAAACCTCTCCGGGATTTGCGTTTTCTCCTGATAATTATTTGCAAGAAGAACTCGAAGCTTCTTTCATATACGAAGACACCCCTGACCAAGCAAAAATTACCCGTGAAATAAAAAACGATATGGAAAAGCCCTATCCCATGGACCGTTTGGTTTGTGGCGATGTTGGGTTTGGTAAGACCGAATTGGCTATCAGGGCTGCATTTAAAGCCGTTTGCGACAGCAAACAAGTGGCTGTTTTGGTTCCTACCACCGTCTTGGCTTTGCAACATTTTAAAACTTTTTCTGATCGGTTAAAAGATTTTCCTTGTAAAGTCGATTATGTAAACCGCATGAAAAAACCTTCTGAGATTAAACAAATTTTACAACAACTGAAAGAAGGCAAAATTGACATCATCATCGGTACTCATCGCTTATTGAGCAAAGACGTAAAATTTAAAGATCTGGGTTTGCTCATCATAGATGAAGAACACAAATTCGGTGTGGGTGATAAAGAAAAAATAAGAAATCTGAAAGTAAATGTCGATACATTGACGCTCACCGCCACACCTATCCCCCGAACGCTTCAATTTTCGCTCATGGGCGCAAGAGATCTTTCCATCATGACCACCCCTCCTCCCAACCGTCGTCCCGTCAAAACTAAAGCCATCGGATTTAATGCGGATGAAATTAGAGAAGCGATATTATATGAAATCAATCGGAATGGTCAGGTCTTTTTTATTCATAACAGAATAGAAAACCTTGATGAAATTACCGGTTGGTTAAGCAAAATTTGCCCCGGCGTAAGATTCCGCTATGCTCACGGACGTATGAAAGGAAGTGAAATAGAAGAAATTATCACCGGATTTGTTGAAAGGGAATTTGATGTTTTGGTTTCGACCACTATTGTTGAATCAGGAATAGATATTCCAAATGCCAACACTATTTTTATTAATCATGCCCATCAATTTGGATTAAGCGACTTGCATCAACTTAGAGGCCGCGTTGGCCGATCAAACAGAGAAGCTTTTTGCTATCTTATTATTCCTCCCATAAGCACATTGACTTCTGACGCCTCCAAAAGAATCAGATCTTTGCTGCAATTTACTGACCTTGGAAGCGGTTTTCATATTGCCATGCGCGATCTCGATATCAGAGGAGCAGGCAATATTCTTGGTGCCGAACAAAGTGGATTTATATCCGAAATAGGGTTTGACACCTATCAAAAAATCCTAGAAGAAGCCATTCGTGAACTTAAACAAAACGAGTTTAAAGAAATTTACCGGGACGAAAATGTAGAAGAAACCAATTTTGTAAGCGATTGCAATATAGAAACCGATTGGGAATTATTTATTCCCGAAAATTATATCCCCAATCTAGGCGACCGTTTGACGGTTTATCAAAAAATTGACCAATTGCAAGACACGGCAGAATCAAAGAATTTATTACAAGAACTTGAAGATAAATATGGAAAAGTTCCCGAAACTATTCACACTCTCATAGACCTTTCGCTAATGCGCTCGATGTTTTGCAAATTGGGTATCGAAAAAGTTGTGCTGAAACAAGGCCGTTTTCACGGATATTTCATTGACAATCCCGAGAATGATTTTTACAAAAGTGAAATGTTCGGGTTGTTGTTGCAATTTATTCAAAAATATCCGGCACACTTTAAGCTAAAACAAATAGGCAGCAGGTTGCAATGGCAGATCGAACAAGTGTACAACACCGGTGATTTGAGAAAGTGGATGGATAAAGTATTGGATTTTTTATGGACAAAAGAAAAAGAAGGCAAACAAACTGTCTGATAAAATCCTGCATCTATGATTCAAAAATGATTCAACCATAAAAAACAATGAATTTGTCTGTCTTTAAATAAAATCTCTCTTTCAACGATAGATCAGAAATTTTGTCTGATTGCATCAATTGGATTTAATGCAGCAGCCGATCTTGCGGGGAAATAACCGGACAACACACCTGTTAATACCGAAATAAACACGCCTAAAAGAAAGATATTGGCATGCAGCATAACACTAAAATCCGAAAAAGCATTGATAAGTATTACCATCAAAAATATCAATGCCATACCCGATAGCCCGCCAAACAAACACAAAATCACAGATTCAAATAAAAACTGCACCAAAATAAAAGCATTTTTAGCGCCGAGCGCCTTTTGAATGCCAATTTGCCCTGTGCGTTCTTTCACCGATACAAACATTATATTAGCAATACCAAATGCACCCACAATAATGGCAAATCCTCCAATAATCACACCTGCAATGTTGACAACCCTGAATAAACCCTCAAAACCTTGGCTGAGCATGGTTGTTTCATTTATGGCAAAATCATCGTCTTCAGCCGGTCTCAATTTGCGGTATGAACGCAACAAATAACGCAATTCGCTTTTCAATTTTTCATTGGTTATACCTGATTTTGCTTTTGCTATGATCACCGGATCGGCATTGTCATTATCCACTTTAATGAGTTTAGCCAAACTCTTCAAAGGAATGACAATACTATTATCTTTATTGACAAAATCCAAAGCCGACTCTCCGTATTCCTTTATCACTGCAATCACCGTATATTTATTTGCCCCTATCATAATCTTCTTGCCTATGGCATTATTTTGGTCAGGAAAGAGTCCTTGATAAATTTTCCAACCGATAATTGCTACCGGCGCTCCCGACTCAATCTCATTTTTGGTGAAATAACGCCCGAAATAAAATTCCACCGGGAACATTTCACCATAATCATATGTCACACCGGTAACACTTACATTATCTGCCACCGCCGGTCCTCTTTTAACCGTAAAATTACCATTGGCTGAGAATGCAACCGAAAGTGCATAACGGGATTTTTCCTTCAAAAATCTGTATTCATTTATCTGAGGAACGGGCCGTTTGAAGTATTTCCACCAAGGATATTCACCACCAAAAGTCCAGGGCCATTTTTGTATAAACACCACATCACTTCCGAGTTCATTGATGCTTTGCTGTATGTTTCTTTCCAGAGAATCTACCAATGTCAACACAGAAACAATGCAAAAAATGCCTATCGTTACCCCCAACAAAGAGAGAAAAGTTCGTAGTTTATTGACCACCAAAGATTGCCAGGCCATAAAAAAACTTTCGGTCAATAAAACCAAATAAATTTTGTATTTAAAAAAAGTTTTTAACACAAACAGTTAAAATCAAAAAAAAACGCTGTAATATTACTAAAATTGCAACAAGAAAAAGTAAAGATGATGACAAGCGGATTGAAACCAGTTAAAACGGCATTGATTTCGGTTTACAATAAAGACAATATTCTACCTTTAGCCAAAGCTCTCGCAGGTAAAGGAGTGATCATATACTCTACCGGCGGAACCATGGATTATCTGATTGCCAACAACATACCTGTCGTTGCCGTGGAAGAGTTGACCGGCTATCCTAGTATTTTTGGCGGCAGAGTTAAGACATTACACCCTGCCATTTTTGGGGGCATATTGCAAAGAAGAGATTCTCACAACGATCGTTTAGAAGCCGAGAAATACAACATTCCCGAATTTGACATGGTGATTGTGGATTTGTACCCCTTTGAAGAAACGGTTGTCAATGCTTCCGATGAACAAGAGATTATTGAAAAAATTGATATCGGTGGAATAAGTTTAATCAGAGCTGCCGCAAAAAATTACAAAGATGTGCTTAGCGTAGCCCATAGGGATTATTTTGATGAATGCTTAAATTTATTTGAAAAACAAGATGGTGCGTTTACACTCGAACAAAGAAAAAAATTTGCCACACTGGCGTTTCATATCAGCTCTCATTACGACACTAGGATTTTTGAATACTTCAACAGTTTCGTAAATTTATCGGTATTACACATAAGCGAACCGGAAGGCAAAGTGCTGCGTTATGGTGAGAATCCTCATCAAAAAGGCGTATTTTACGGGAAGTTAAACGATATTTTTGAACAATTGCATGGAAAAGAATTGTCCTATAACAATTTGCTTGATATAGATGCTGCCTGTATGTTGATGGAAGATTTTCCGGAAAATATCCCATGGGTAGGTATCATCAAACACAACAATGCATGTGGTGTGGCGCAAGCAAATACATTAAAAGAGGCGTGGGAAAAAGCACTGGCAGGAGATCCGGTTTCTGCTTTCGGAGGTATCATTGCTTGTAATAGTGTGATTGATAGCGAAACTGCCACATTAATGAATGATTTGTTTTTTGAAATTTTAATCGCCCGGGGCTTTGACGAAAATGCATTCAATATTTTAAAAAGCAAAAAAAATCGAATATTGTTGGTGAAAAAAAACAAATTGCCCAACCGTCCCATCATACGCAGTGCAATTAATGGGATATTATGGCAAAATAAAGACACAAAATTGATTAACCGCGAAGAATGTAAGGTTGTCACCAAGATATCTCCAACAGAAACCGAATGGGAAGATTTGTTATTTGCCAACCGTATTGTGAAACATACAAAATCTAACGCAATCGTTTTAGTTAAAAATAAACAATTGATAGGAATCGGCACCGGACAAACATCACGAGTGGATGCATTGGAGCAAGCCATTGACAAAGCCAAAAAATTTGGGTTTACATTAGAAGGATGCGTCATGGCATCAGACGCATTCTTTCCATTTCCCGACTGTGTTCAGATAGCAGGAAGAGAAAAAATATCTTCCATCATTCAACCCGGCGGTTCCATCAGGGATAACGAATCTATAGAAGCAGCCGATCGCTTGGGTATTTCAATGATTTTTACAGGAATAAGACATTTTAAACATTAAATAATCTATAATTTTGCACAAATAAACATATAAATCCATGGGACTTTTTAGTTTTTTAACACAAGATTTGGCAATAGATCTGGGCACTGCCAATACTTTAATCATACACAATGATAAAGTGGTTCTTGACGAACCCTCTATAGTTGCCATCGAACGTTCGACCAATAAGGTGATAGCTGTAGGAAAGGAAGCACAACAGATGCATGGAAAAACCCACGAGCATATCAAAACTGTCCGTCCTTTGAAAGATGGTGTGATTGCCGATTTTACGGCGGCCGAACAAATGATACGTGAATTTATTAAAAAAATCAATCAACGGCCACGTCTTTTCAGCCCTTCATACAGGATGCTCATTTGTATCCCAAGCGGAATCACAGAAGTAGAAAAAAGGGCCGTAAAGGATTCTGCCGAACATGCCGGGGCAACCGAAGTTTATTTAATACACGAACCACTTGCAGCTGCAATAGGCATTGGTATAGATGTTCAAGAACCGATGGGGAATATGATAATCGATATCGGAGGAGGCACATCGGAAATTGCAGTGATTGCATTAGGAGACATTGTTACCGACAATTCCCTAAGAATAGCCGGCGACGAGTTTACAAATGATATTATTGATTACATGCGTCGTCAACACAATCTTTTGATAGGTGAAAGATCGGCAGAATTAGTAAAAATTGCTGTAGGATCGGCATTGACCGAACTGGAAAATCCACCGGAAGATTATGCTGTAAGAGGCCGCGATTTGATGGCCGGCACTCCGAAAGAAGTAGTGGTGAATTATCAAGAAATAGCCCAAGCGTTAGACAAATCCATTTCGAAAATTGAAGAGGCTGTGATGCACACACTCGAAAAAACTCCCCCGGAGTTAGCCGCAGACATACAAAAAACCGGTATTTACATTGCCGGAGGGGGAGCATTGTTAAGGGGAATAGATCAACGTATCAGCAAAAAAGTGCGTTTGCCGGTTCACATTGCCGAAGAACCATTGAGAGCAGTGGTTAGAGGCACAGGCGTGGCTTTGAAAAATATCGACAATTTGAAATTTATTATGAAATAAACTTCTATGTCCACCCTAAGATGAAAAAATTATGGTTGTTTGTCGAAAAAAATTATTTAGGTATAACTTTCTTAATCTTTGAATTTTATGCCTTGTTTCTTTTTTTCAATAATAACTCATACCCAAGAAGTATTGCACTTAATCATTACTTTGAATTCTATGCCTCTGTCAATGCTGAAATCTCAAAAGTAAAATCCTACTTTTATTTAAATAAAATCAACCGCGAACTCAGCGATGCATTGGCTCAAACCATGGCTTTTCAACCAAATTCGATTGTAAAAAAATACGGAGATAACATCATCATTAATGACACCATTTATTTGCAACGATATGTTTATCTACCTGCCAACCTTGTTTATAACACCACTCATTTATCTACCAATACATTTATCATTGACAAAGGAGGGCTTAATGGCATACAAGAAAACATGGGGGTAATTTTACCCAAAGGAGTGGTTGGAATCATTAAAAAAGTAACCCCCCATTTCTCCGGTGGATATTCCATTCTACACCCTAAAGTAAAAATCAGTGTTAAAAACAAACACAGCGGACATGTTGGTTTTTTATACTGGATACCATCAGATCCATCATTGGCATACATTAAGGACATACCTTTACACGCCCCTGTTCAAGTAAATGACACATTCATCACATCGGGTTATTCAAAAATTTTTCCGGCCGGTATTCCTGTTGGTAAAGTTATTAAAATAGACAACGACAATACTTTTAAAATCATAACGGTACAACTTTTTGCCGACTTAAACTCAATGGACAAAGTTTTTGTGGTTAAAAACATTTTTAAAGAGGAAATTGAAAGCATCGAAAAAACAATCAACGAAAATTCCAAAGAATAATTGACAGATGCAACTATTGTATTTAAATATCATTTTGCGATTTATCCTGGTATTATCTCTGCAAATTATATTTTTTAACCATCTTCCTTTGGGTTCTTGGGCATTTTCACATTTTTATCTGTTAAACATTTTATTGCTGCCGGTGCAAATGAATTCACTCTTCATCTTGCTGACAGGTTTCTTTTTAGGAATTTCGGTGGACTTTTCTGAAGGAACCTTGGGTTTGTTTACTGCCACTTGTCTTTTTTCAGCATATTTCAGAATTAAATTATTGAATTGGATGAAACCTTATGATGGATATTTGCCGGATGAAATTCCCACATTTATTACAAGAGGATGGAGTTGGTGGCTGAATTTTTCTTTGATTCTGACTATCACACATATTTTATTTTTTAACCTTCTGCAAGGGTTTCAAAATTTCAGTTGGACATGGTTCCTGGGCAATACCATTTTTTCCACGATTTATACATTTTTCACAATTTTGATGTTTATGTTTATGATGCTTCTGTTTTCAAAGAAAAAATAATTGATGAATGCCCGCAATAAAATATTTTTTCTTGTAATATTGATTTTATCCATTACGTTATTATACATCTTTCGATTATTTCAAATTCAGATTCTCAAAGATGAATATAAACTGGCTTCATTAAACAATTCCATTCGGAGAGTAACTGTCTATCCCGCCAGAGGATTAATATACGACCGGAATGGGAAAGTATTGGTGGAGAATCAGGCAGCTTATGATGTCATGGTAATTCCCATTCAAGTGCAAAGCTTTGATACAGTGTCTTTTTGTGAAATGTTCGGTATTTCAAAAGAAGAATTAATCAAAACACTTGATCAAGCCCGCAGATATTCAAGATACAAACCATCGGTAGTTCTTAAAGAAATTAAACCCGAGCAAGTTGCAGCATTTGAAGAATTAAGTTCTAATTTTCCGGGTTTTTACATACAACCAAAAATTCTAAGAAAATATCCCTTAAAAACCGCCCCTCACCTTTTGGGATATATTGGCGAAGTTGATAAAAATTTTATTGAAAAAAATCCCGGATATCGAATGGGAGATTTGACCGGTATCAGTGGAATAGAAAAAACATACGAGCAAATATTGAAAGGTACCGGAGGTGTGCAATATTTGATGGTAGATGTACACAATAGAGTGATGGGGCACTATGCCGGAGGTGAGTATGATACGGCAGCAATACCGGGAAAAAGCATATATCTTACTTTGGACGCCGACCTGCAGATGTATGCCGAATCTTTGATGACAGGGAAAAAAGGAAGTGTGGTTGCCATTGACCCGCGAAATGGCGAGATTCTTGCATTGGTTACCAGTCCCTTTTACGACCCTAATCTTCTTGTAGGTAGGGATCGCAATTTTCATTATTCACAATTATTGAAGGACTCGCTTAAACCTTTATTCAACAGGGCATTAATGGCTCAATATCCTCCCGGTTCCATTTTTAAACTTGTTGATGCCTTAATTGGCCAACAAGAAGGCGTTTTAAAGCCATCCTTTCGTTACCCTTGTTTTGGCGGGTATCCTCCCTTTGGAGGGAAACCTAAATGTCACCCGCACGAATCTCACCCTGATTTATACGCTGCCATCAGAACATCTTGCAATTCATATTTCACCTTTGTTTTCCGGAATATTATTGACAACAGACAAAAATATAAAAACACGGCCGAAGCATTTGAGGCCTGGAGAAACTATCTCTTGGAGTTTGGCATTGGCAGAAAATTGGGGACAGATCTTCCTTTTGAAAAATCGGGTTATGTACCGACGGTAGAATACTACGACAAGTATTTCGGTAAAAATCGTTGGACCTCTGCTACAATCTATTCTCTTGGAATAGGACAAGGAGAGTTGGGAATTCTGCCGGTGCAAATGGCCAATGTGATGGCAATTATTGCCAACAGAGGGTATTTTTTCGTTCCTCACGTTCTTAAATCAGTCAAAGATACGGTAGTAGATATGCAAAAATTTAAAACCCCAAATTACGTCAGCATCGATACCGCTTATTTTACACCTGTAGTTACCGGCATGGCTTTGGTAGTAGAACGAGGCACAGCAGCTTTGTCGAAAATACCTGATCTGCCATTTTGTGGAAAAACAGGTACAGCACAAAATCCTCATGGTAAAGATCATTCGGTTTTTGTGTGTTTCGCACCAAAAGACAATCCTGTTATTGCCATTGCTGTAGTTGTCGAAAATGCCGGATTTGGATCGCAATGGGCAGCACCTATTGCCAGCTTGATGATTGAGAAATACATAAAAGGTGTGGTAACAAGAAAAGAATTGGAAAAAAGAATACTTACAACTTCACCATAAATATGAAAGAAAGTTTTTTAAAAAAAATTGACTGGATTACTTTGCTGCTATATTTAATTTTAATTATCATCGGATGGATAAGTATATACGCTGCTGTTTATGACGAACAACACAAATTTATTTTAGATTTGACGCAACGCTATGGCAAGCAGGCATTGTGGATTGGAATTGCCATCTTTTCAGGAATAATTATTTTTTCCTTGGATATTGCAGCAATCACATCACCTGTTTATTTGTATTATGCATTAACCATTTTGTTGATGTCATTGACATATTTTATTGCCCCCGAAATTAAAGGAGCAAAAGCATGGATTCAATTAGGTGATTTTGCACTTCAACCATCCGAATTTGCCAAAATAACCACAGCACTTGCTTTAGCCAAATTTTTAGGCAATCCATATAATCCTTTCGGGCCAAAGATGCGGTTGATCATTGCTTCTTTCATAATTCTCTTGCCGGCTATAATTACCTTATTGCAAAACGACACAGGTTCGGCACTGGTATTTCTATCTTTTATCATTGTTTTGCATAGAGAGCAGTATATCGGCAACTTTCTGACTATTGGGATTTTTTTGGGAATATTGGCTATTTTGTCCTTATACTTCAATGAAAAAGTTTACGACATTGCCGGATTGAACATTTCTTTTCACTTATTATTGTCTTTAATATTGTTCGTTATATTTTCGCTATATTTATATTCCAATAAATTAAAACTACGACGAAACAAATCCATATTGCGTCATACAATCATACTATATATTATAACTTTATTGGTCATTTGGGGCACGGGATTATTTTTCGATCATATACTTGAACCTCATCAAAAGGTGAGAATAAATATTTTGCTTGGAAAAGAGTTTGACCCTAAAGGTTCCGGTTATAATTTGTTACAGAGTTTGATAGCCATCGGCTCCGGAGGTCTTACAGGAAAGGGCTTTTTACAAGGCACTCAAACAAAATACAACTTTGTTCCGGAACAAAGCACCGATTTTATTTTTTGTACCATAGGAGAAGAATGGGGCTTCTTGGGAACTTCTTTTTTCATAATTATTTTTATTGGCCTATTGTTTAGAATAATGTATTTGGCCGAACGTCAGAGATCCGCTTTTAGCAGGATTTATGGTTATGGTTTAATGGCAGTATTGTTTTTTCATTTTGTCATCAATATAGGAATGACTATTGGATTGATGCCTGTCATAGGAATACCTTTACCCTTTATCAGCTACGGGGGATCTTCTATGATAGCATTCAGTATATTTTTATTTATTTTTCTGAAATTGGACATGGAAAGGTATTATATGATCAGATAAGATTTTCAACGGATCAACAATGCCTTTTCTATGATCTGTCCTTGTTTCTTACCCGTATCTGTATAGAATACTGTTACTTGATATACTCCCATAGGTGCAGGTTGTCCATTGATTGTGCCATCCCATCCTTGCATGATATCATTAGATTTAAACACCAAATTGCCCCAACGGTCAAAAATATTCATTTCAAAATTTTCAATATTGTATCCTTTTGCAAAATATACGTCATTCTTACCGTCATTATCAGGTGTGAAGGCATTAGGCAAAAAGATAATCCCTCCGACATATACATTGACGGTATCTATCACTTCACATTCATAATTATTTTTGGCATAAAACAAATAAAAAACATTCTCCGTCAATTGAGGAGTGGTGGGATTTAGACATTTTAAACAACTTAAATGAGGTTGCCCGCTGGGAACAATCCAACTAAAATCAACCACATCGTTCTTTACTTGGGCATGCAAAGTGGCGCTTGAAAGGTATTCCACCATGATGTCAGGAGTTTCGATATTTGGCAAAGGATGCAAATTTACCATGACATTTTTGGTCGACCTGCATCCCAATGAATCTGTCACTGTTATCGATATTTCTGCAGGGTTTTCAAAATATCCCACAGTAGAAGGTGCATTGGGGTTTAAAAAATACCCCGGTGGCTCCCATTGATATGTTTGACCTACTATCCCTGCATCAAATTGAGCATATGACGATTTGCACACATAAATTGAATCGTCAATGGCAGGCATTGGATTACTGACAAACACCGTAACTTTTCCACTGTCAACAGAACATGCATTGAACCCATAAACCATATAAGTGGTAGTTGAGGAAGGAGTAACGGTGACTGTATCATTGTTGTTTGAAGACAAATAAATTGAGGGCAACCACAAGTAATGATCTGCACCGGATACAACCCAAACAAATGAACTATCCGAACAAACAACCGTATCATTGGGCAATACCAATTTTACAAAATTTGTATCAACCCTGACAAATACTTTTTTTTGCCATTCACATCCGTTTACATCTGTAATAGTAACATAAAATGTGTCGGAGTGTGAAGGCGAAACAACGGGAGATTGAGAATTAGGATTTTGAACCGGTTGGTTTGAGTGCCAAAAGTAGGATACACCTCCTGAAGCATACAATTGTATGGATTGTCCTTTACATAAGGATGTATCCGGTATAATTCCGGTTGAATCTTGATGCACCAATATATAAACTTCGGCTGTATCGGACCCGCATTGATTGGATGCGATTAAAAAATATTTTTGATTGGCAGGAGGATATACCAATGGATTTTTTATAGTATCGTTGGATATATAATTCGAAGGAAACCATTTATAATGGTCTCCACCACCGGCCGACAACTGTATAGTATCTCCAAAACACATTTGATATACAGGGTCAATAATGGCTTGCGGAACAGGGTCTACACGAATGGTTAATTTTGCCGTATCGGCAGCCAAGCAATTAGTGTCTTGAACAATTAATGTAACCTCATATGTTCCTGTATCTTGATAACTGTAAGTAGGCATTGTTTGATGAGATATATTGCCGTCACCAAAATGCCAGGTATAATAATTTCCTCCGGTGCTTTGATTAACAAAAGTAACAGTAGCCGGGGGATAACATAAATGACCGGGGACACTTGAAGCTATGGTTGCTTTCAAAGGTTCTACATCCAATTTAAACACAGCCAGATTGCAATTAGTGCTATTGTTTGTATTAGACCAGGCACCCGGTGTAGTAGGAAATGAAGAAGATCCACCACATCCGGCACAAACAGCTTGATATATTTTCCCTCTTTTGTCAAACCTGCTGGTCCCTCCATCACAATGCTCAGCCGAACCATTGGCTCCAAAAAAAGTCGCAAATAATAGGTTCTTGCCATCATTAGATAGAACTAAAATATAAAAATCACTCCCGTCTGTGGTACTTTTATAAGCATTAGGAGTAACAGGCAGATTGTTGGTTGATGAGCCGGTACCTGCATTAATGGCTCCTCCCCAACCGGAAACATAAATATAACCGCATTCACTGACCAAAAAAGCAGATAAGGTAATATTTGTTTGGTTTATTCCACTGCCAAACCGGAGGGAAAAAATAGTACTATCCAAACCGGGGGTCAATTTATGAATAAATTGCCCTCCATTGGGATTCCCCCATAGATTAGAAGGATAAAACAAATAAGATCCTTTTGTTTGGCCTACCACATATGCATTCCCATCAATGTCCAAATCTACAAAGAAGCCTTGATCATACTGGCTACTCCCTAAAAAAGTAGAAGACAACAATTGACTGCCATTATTCGCCAATCTGCAAACAAAACCATCCACCTCTCCATTGAATGTAGTGTCAATTGCCTGACTTGTCACCGGAAAATCAAAACTTTTTGTTCCCCCGGCAACGTACAACTCTCCTGAATTGCTCAATTGAAGTCCGTAAGCTGCGTCATCACCGGCACCACCAATAAATGTCGACCAAACTAATTGTGATAAATCGGGAGACATTTTAAAAACAACAGCATCTTGTCCTCCATTTTGTGTAGTATCATACGCCTGTATGGTCACAGGAAAATCAGAAGAAAATGTACAAGATGCCACATAAACGTATCCGGAATTGTCTAAAATTATTTCCCCTCTAAATTGATCTCCATAGTTATATTTTAGCTGATTGGCATAGTTTAAACCATCATTTAACGAACCTCCTATATAGGTTGAAGACAACAGATTTGTCCCCTGACTGTTTAACCTGGAAATAATTATATCCGAACCATTTGAATAATTGATATAACCTATAAACAATAAATAAGGTGTTCCCCCATTAAAACTGGTATCATAAGCATTGCTAATAACCGGATAATCCAAACTTGAAGTGGTGCCGAGAATGTAAAGTTCACCCTGATTATTTGCCACAATACTGTGAGGACTATCCATATTGCTACCACCTAAATAGGTGGAGTAAATTAAAGTCCCATTATTGCCGGAAAATTTAGAAACCCCTATATCAGTATTTCCTGCATAACTCAATTGATATGCACCTACCGAGGTAGGATAGCCCGGTCCAAATACAGTCCCTGCGCCATATGCATGACCGGCATCATCAAAAGTGGCAGTATAACCCCAATTGTCTGCATAAGACCCGGAATAAGTAGAAAATATCAATAACGGATCAATTACCAAAGGCAAAGCATGATCATAATTCTTCACCGAATATGAAACTGTATTTCCTTCAACAACAAACTCACAAGGCACCATCACTTGAATTCCATTTACCCATTGATAGGCAATGGGTTTTAACTCAATAATTGTTTGAAAGGGTGTTTTCAAAAGTAAATTTCCATCTCCATCCAGTTCAGGACTAACGCCCACATACATTTGTTTGATTATTTCCGGATCAACTCCTGCTTTTAAATAGTATTCATATTTCAAACCTTTGTCATTATTAAAAATCTTGCAATCCACCCCTGCATAAATGTTGTGCATGATTACTTCCCGAAAAGACCTGACATTTGATTGCCATTTAGCCGGATTTTTTCCAATGAAATAATTGTGATAGTATGGTTGTGGTTTCAGATATTCGATGTTTTTTACATAACCCTCCTTCCATAACATTTTAAATGCATAAGCATCGACCCAATCGTTTTCAGCTTCGTGATGATGAATGCTTTCCAATTTTATTTGATCAAACATTTGCCATGTAAATCCTCTGTCAGTAAGATATAAAAAACCCGACGGCACCGGTGTTTTGGCAAAAATAATCTTATCCCACTGTCCTTTGTTTTCTATAAAACCCACATGGTCATTGGCAAAAACAAAACTGGCATTAAATACCACAAAGCAAAGTGTAATAGATAATATTTTTTTTATGAAAGGAATCATTTTATCTTATGCGGCTGATATTGTAATATAACGTATTTTAGTGCAATTGGTTGCTTTGTTCTATTGCCAATTTACCAAATTTACAATAATAACTTGAAGTAAAACGAATAAAACTAAAATTTTCAAATCGAATAAATAAAAATCTGCTCAATATATTATTTATTGGTTAATTCTCTGTTGGTTGAGCATCTTGGGGAGCAGAAGGAGGAGATTTAAATTTCATTTGATATACTAACATTATTTCATGACTGCCAAGAGTTGCAAATTTCAATGAATTAAAGACATATTCAAACGTATATCCAAAACTCAATTTGTTGTAATTTAAACCTGCAAAAGCGCCTATAGACTCTCCCGTTCTAAAATTAATGCCGGCCCAGTATTTCTGGTTGTAAATTGCTTTGGCAGAAAAATCGAATTGCAACGGAGCGGCATTTGTAAAGCGGGCTCCAAAGATTGGCGAGACCACCCATAATCTCGACAGTGGTATATAACCTCCCATATAGCTGTAATAGTGAGTTTGTTCTACATTATTCTTTGACTCGGTTAATTTAATTTTGGTTTCGAATAAATTAGGGGCAGCCAATCCTAAAAATACATATTCATGTTCGAGATGAATTCCGAAACTTGCATTTCCGGTCCAAGTGTTTTTAAAATTTGTATTCAGCAATTGATCGTTGTCATTATCAGGTTTTAGATAATTTCTATCCAGAGCATACTGTTGAAACCTTCCTGCCAAAGACAACCCCATTTTTATTTTTGGATGAAGAAATGTATAATAAGTATATGAAAATTGTCCGGAAAAGGTATTGAATGGTCCGATTTTTTCCATCGCCAACCATCCTCCCAAGGCATTATAATCATTGAACTTTCCGTTGGAACTTAAAAACAAAGTTTTAGGAGATCCGGTAAATCCCGTCCACTGGTTTCTGTAATGAACCGAAACAGGTATCGAATCATTTTTCAATCCGGCAGTAGCCGGATTAATTAAATATAAATTTTGATTTAAATAATTGCCTGATATCAACTGTTGGGCATAAAATTCTTGCCAATGTATTGCAAAGATAATGACACAGCAAAATATTATTTTTTTCATAATAACAGATTTATCGAATGATTGTCAAATCACCTTTTATTTTTTCATTTCCATTTTTCAAATCAATTATATAGTAATATGTGCCAGTTGGAACAGGCTTACCATTATATTTGCCATCCCAAGGTACATCGTAATTGTCTGTTTCAAAAATGACATTTCCCCAGCGATTAAAAATTGTTATATGCATTTCCGGATAATTTTCATGTCCTTTAATCACCCAATAGTCATTATCGCCATCTCCATTAGGTGTAAATACATTGGGTATATTGAGGCAATTTTCTCTTTCGAAATAAACTGCTGCAGTGTCTCTTAAAATACAATTACGGGCATCTTTCACCAAAAATGAATATATACCGTTTCCGAGGTTTGTCAACATCCAATCTGTTTCCCCATTTTGCCATATTATTTCGAATGGTGGTTGCCCCTTTTTAGGCGAAACTGTGACAGAACCATCGGCATACCCCCTGCACGTTTCGTTGGCTTTAATTTTTTCTATCTCGATATTATCAATGCTTAAAATAGAAGTGGACAAGGTATCATAACACATCAAGCTGTCGTGAGCAATGACGGTATAAGAACCTGCGGCTAAATTTTGTATAATCTGGGTTGTGTCTCCGGTATTCCATTGAAATACCACGGTTCCGTTATTTCCGTTATACCCCAATTCAATTTTTCCCTGAGCAAACTGACAAACAGTGTTTTCTTTGTTCGATACAAACAATTCAAAATTGCTGTTTGCATTAACAACAACCAACGATGTGTCTTTACAATTATTGGCATCCGTAACTATCAAATAATAATTACCCGGAGATAAATTATTGACTATTGTGGTATTGACGTTCAAGGGCTGCCAGGAAATGGTATAAGGTGCAGTTCCTCCATTAATGGCATTTACCCAGGCACTTCCATTATGATCGTATTTACATTTCACATGATTCACCGCATAATCTACTGTTATTGCAGAGGGTTCGGTGATGCTTGTAAGTGCGCTATCGACACATCCCACAGAATCGACAACCACAACATAATAAGTTCCGGGGGGCAAATTATTTGTAGTGCCGATTGGTTGATTGTTTGCATCATACCAGGTAAGGGTATATGAACCAATGTTGCCTGTAACCGTGGCGTTCACACTTCCGTTATTCAATCCATTGCAGGTAACATTGGTACTTGTGGTGTTCACGGTCAAATTACAATTCGCAGATCCTAAAATCTGCACACAAGTATTTTTGGAGCATCCTTTACTATCCGTAACAGTCACACAATACATGCCTGCACAAAGATTAGAAATCGAATCGGTATTATAATTCCCCGGAGTCCAATTGTAAGAGTAAGGAGGAATACCGCCTGTAGGATATACTACAGCAGAACCGGAACAATTGCCGCCAAAATCATTGACTATCTGTGTATAAAGATTAATGGCATTGGGTTGCCCTAAGTTGAACGAAAATTGATTGGTGCACCCCCATTGATCCGTAACAGTAACATTATAACTACCTGCCTGCAAATTAAAGGCCGTATCATTTGTTTGGACAGGATTGGTATTCCAACTATATGTATACGGAGGTTGTCCGTTATTGAGTATTACGGTGAGGCTGCCATCATTTCCTCCAAAACAACTGACAGGATTCACTATCTGAATTTGTCCTGCAAGTGTGATCACATCATTTCCGACTGTGGCGGACGAACTATATTGACAGCCATTGGCGTCAGTAATTTGAAAATTATATATTCCGGGATACAAATTTGTTGCCGTATCATTATATTGCATAGGTACAGTATACCAGGTGTAACTATATGGAGGAGTACCACCGGATGGTAAAATTATAGCCATTCCATTACCGGCTGTACAAATGGCATTATACACCAACGTATCGGCATCCAAAGGCAATGGTTCGTTGATGGTAACGGTATCAGTGGCTTGACAATTGTTGGCGTCCGTGACTGTGACAATATAAGTGCCGGGCGGGAGATTGAACGCGGTATCATTGATTTGTACAGGAGAAGTATTCCACTGGTAAACATAAGTGCCCGAACCTCCTCCGGCTTGAGCCCAGGCCATTCCGTCATTAAATCCGAAACAAGAGATATCTTGCGCAGTGGCATTGACATAGATGGTCCCATTGTTGTTGGCTACATACACAGAATCGGTAATTGAGCATCCATTATTATCAGTAGCTGTAACAGTATACCATCCGGCAGAAAGATTGACAGCTATGGCTGATGTTTGTATAGGATTGGTGTTCCATATGTAAGAATATGGAGGCATTCCACCCGCAACATTTGCGGTAGCCGTACCTGAGGCATCACCACATGATTCCGGAGTCGAATTCATGGAGATATTCAAAGGAGATGGGCTAGAAATGGTAACCGATGACGAATCGACACAACCATTGGCATCATATACCCACACCCAATAAGTACCTGAAGCCAAACTATCCACAAAACTGCCTGAAACGTTGTTGCCGTATATATCCCACACAAAATTATACGGGGATTGTCCACCGGAGGCATTGACAGTGGCCTGTCCCAAACTATCGCCAAAACATGGATTATTTACCACAGGATTAAAACTTATGACAATCGGATTGTTATTGACCGGCACAGTGATGGTAAGTGAATCAGTGCAATTATTCGTATCGGACACTACGACAGTATAGTTTCCCGGCGCCAAATTATAGGCAGTGTCATTATTTTGAACAGGGTTGGTGTTCCAGGTATAGGTGTATGGTGGATTCGCTCCTGCTGCAAATACAGCAGCCCAACCATCTTGAGTATATGTGCATAAGGGTGGCGAACTGCTGCCACTCAGAGTTAATGGAGTGGGAGAATTTACCGTAACCAAGGCAGTGTCTTTACATCCATTAGCATCCTCTATAGCCACGGGGTAGGTGCCTGCCCAAAGATTAAAGGCCGAATCATTAACGACAACAGGAGTTAACGTATACCAGGTAATCGTATAAGGCATAGTACCCCCAACAACTTCGACATAACCAAGTCCATTAGAATCACCATAGCATAACACCGGCTTGGAAGCCGTATAATATCCTAAAGGATTACCCGGTTCGGCAATCATCACGCTATCGGTATCGCTGCATGAGGTGTTTACATCAGTGACGATGACAATATATGTTCCTGCCGGCAAATTGTATGCAGTATCATTATTTTGCACAGGAGAAGTATTCCATTGAAAAGTAAAATTTCCGCTTCCTCCCGATACGACGACCCATGCCATTCCGGTGGAATCACCCGTACATGCCACATCTTGTTTTCCGGTTGAAATTGTAAAACTGCATTGAGCACTTATTTTGCCGGATAGAATCAATACAAAAACAATACAACAGAAGATCAGTTTAGCTTTCATAGTTTGGTATCTTTATTTTAAATATAGTTCCATTTTCCCCGGATTCTAAATGTAACTCGCCGGACAATTGCTCAGTCAACAACTTCACAAGCTCAATACCCATGCTGTGATTACTTTTTTCGACAATACTTGGATCCATTCCAACTCCATCATCAGCCACCAAAAATTCAAAAGCATATGGTTGCTTATTTTCCAATTTTTTAAATTTTATCGTAATATTTCCTGTTAATCTGTTTCTAAAACCGTGTACAATTGAGTTGGTTACCAACTCGGTGGCAATCAATCCCAAAGGGATAAGTTTATCTATATGCATCATCACTGGGTCAATTTCCATATTTAACTTTACCTCGGTAGAAAGTGCATAATTATCAACAATAGTGGGGATCAATTCTTCAAAATAATTTTTAATATCAATATTGTCGAAGCGTTGAGTTTTGTATATTTTTTCATGTAAAAGGGACATAGCCCTGATTCTGGCAGAACTTTCCTGCAACAACTTTTTCATAGCAGGATCTTTCACATAATTCATTTGAATGTTAAGAAGGCTGATGATTAATTGTAGATTGTTTTTCACCCGGTGATGAACTTCTTTTAATAAAAGTTTAATTTCTTCATTTTGTTGCAAAATTTGCTTGTTCTTTTCCCTGGCATATCTTTCGAATTCTTCTCTCAACTTCGCTTCTTTTTTCTTTTTTAGATAATCATAATATACCAATCCGGCAATCAACACGAATGCCAGTATTAAATAAAACCATTGTTGCATCCAAAATGGAGCCAGCACTATGATTTCATAAGGCCGGGAATCGACATACAAACCTTGTTCAGGAACAAAGGCCTTGCAAATTAATTTATACTTACCCGGAGGAAGGTTGGAATAGGTTATCTTATTCTCCTTGCTAAATGGAGAGAAATCCGGATCAAAACCCTCTAATTTAAAACTAAAAAGAGCATTTTCAGCAAAACCGGAATGTACCAAGTCAAATACAAAAGTATAATGAGATCTTTCTTTTTGAAATTTTATTATTTGCGAAGGGTCTACAATCCATTGATTTAAAAACATTTCATTGTCTTTCGATCCAAATAATGGTAAAAAGTTTTTTTGTATTTGTACAAGATAGATTCTTGGAGGCACTTTTTCTTGTAAATTTTCTCTCGGGTCTACTTTCATCAATCCATCAATGGTTCCGAAATACAATTCTCCGTTTGAAGACAACAAAGATGCCCTGGCATTGGTTTCTTGCCCCACAAACCCTCGGGATAAACCATAAGAGGAATAAGCCTCAATATCTCCATATTGATTGAATTTTACCTCCGTCACACCTTCGTTTGTACCTATCCAAATATCACCTTGAGCATCGCTCTGAACGAAATATATGGTAGACAATGACGGTATCTGATTATAGTCAATTTTGGTAAAATCAACACCATCATATTTTATGACACAATTGACCGAAGCAAAAAATAAATGCTTGTTTTTGTTTTCGGCAATGTCACCTACAAATGTCGAACAAAATTGATTAGAATCATACAATTTGACAAATTCATTACCGACAAGTTTAAACACTCCTGCATTTGTACCTAACCAAATAACTCCATTGGAATCTCGATAAATATCATGGATATGTAATTTATTTATCTCATTGTTATCGGGATCAAACATTTCAAATTTACCGTTTCTCCATACATACAGCCCTTGCTCACCGGTCCCTACCCAAAGCACTCCGTCTTTATCAACCAGTAAACTGCGAATATTTGTTGCCTGAAGCCCATTTTCAGGTCCATATTTTTTTAGAGTATTTTTTGCAAAAGAAAACAATCCCTGAGGAGTGGCTATCCATAATTTACCTTCATGGTCAAATGTGATGGTTCTTGCATTTAATACATCTTTATTAGTTATATATGGTTCCAGATATCCATTCTTGAGTTGCAAAATTCCATAAAACCTTGAGGCCGCATAAATATTTCCGTTCCATTCGGCTATACCGAAAATGTCATTAATCGTTTTGTTTTTCATATTATACTGCACAAAAGCAGAAGTATAAAACTTAAATATTCCTTCTCCGGCAGTACCTATCCAGGTGATTCCGAAGATCCCTTTCAGAATCGATGTAACTGTCTTAGCTTTAAAACCATTTTGTTCTGAAAATGTTTCAATCTTCTCTCCCCTTATCCTGTATAATAAATTATTGTCTGTGCCCACCCAAAGCTCATTGTCGTAGGTAATATGAATAGTCGTGATTTTTGCCATCTGTGGCAGATTGATTTTTTGGTATGGCAGTACTTTAAAATTTTTTGTTTTAAAACACGAGGCCTGAATGACATAAATTTTTTGATTATTTTTTACCAAAAATACATTGTTATTTTTATCTTTTTCTGCTTGCGTAATTTTCGCTCCATTTATCTCTCCGGTCAGGTCCAAAAATTCCATTTTTTTTTCGTCAATATGATAGATAAAAACACCCGTATCTGTTGCTATCAAAAGCTGTTGATCGTCGTACAACAACAAATCGTTTATCCTTATTTTGTTTTGCTTGAAATAATCTTTATCTATCGATTGAAATGTTTGATAGTCAAATGAAGACAAAGCTTCCGGATGAGCTATAAAAAGCATTTTATGATGAAGATTATACTCCAAATCGACGATGGAATTGTTTAACAACCCATTTTTGACATTGAAATTTATCAAAGAATTTCGGTTCAACATCGATAATCCATAAAACTTGGTGCCTATGAACACATTGTTCAAAGAGTCAAAAGCAAGATCAGTAACTGAATTTCCGGCTAGGCCATTTGTAACATCCCACACCTCAAAAGTTTTTCCGTTATAGCGGGCTACACCTCCCACATCCGTGGCAAACCAAAGATAACCATAAGGGTCTTGTTTAATTTTGTTGATGTGTGATTGAGGCAGTCCGTCTTTCAGTGAGATCTGCTTGAAAAAATAGGCCTGCCCTATAGCCGTTTTACCCGTGAAGAAAATAAGGGCTATTAACAAACAAATTGAATATTTTGAAAGGTTTTTTGTCATAAAAATATTTCAAATCAAAAGGTAAAGATAAAAAATCCTTTGAATTTAATCATAAGGAATATGAATAAGTTGTAAACGTTCCCGTGCCTATTGAAACAATTTCTTGAGTTTCATTAAAAATAAACCCTTCCAAAACAATTATTCTTTTCCCCTTGGAAACAATCTTTGCTTTTGCTTGAAGCACCTGGTTGCTTTTTACGGGTCTAAGATAATTCAGTTTCATTTCAATGGTTGCCACCAGTTTCCCTTCACGATATACCTCATTTAATGCCGTCACTCCCATCACTGCATCCATCAATGCCGCCAGCACACCTCCATGAACATATTCCGGTGTGGCCAAATGATCATGATGTGTTTTTAAAGTATAAATCACTTGACCATCTTCTATCGTAAAATCCATTCCCAGCCAAGGACCAAATCGATTGCTTTGGCGATATAATTCCAACAAATTTTTTAATTGCTTATTTTCCATATTATCTCTTGTGTCCATCCGGGTTTTAATTGCAGTTCACCTGCATATTTATATCTTTTTTCAGGTTTTTTTGGGGGGTATACGCTACCCACATCCCATTTATGATTGTTATTTTCGTCCAAATATAAGTAAATTTCATATTTTCCTGGCGGTATATGCGTCCATTTTATTTCTTTACCAACAACCTTTTCATCCAATAACACATTATTTACTTTCCTTAATTCCAATCTCGCATTCGTAAAAATCGTATCAAACTTTATTTCTATGGTTGAAAGTGCCTCAGGATCTGAAACGACAGTCGTAAAACTTTCCGGAGGATTGAATGCATATTTACCAAATCTGATGGCTGCAGTATCAAATTGTAACAAAAATCTACCTTTATTCTGCGATTGTGGACAAAGACCAAAATTAAATGAATCCATCCGGTACAAACTGAATCTTATCGGCACTGTGTCTTTCCTGTTCAATTGATACAGGTTAATTCTTGAAGTATCTATTTTTTCTAAAGGATACCCTACCGTCAAGTAAATGCAACCGGGATCTTTGTTTAGAAAATAATTTAAATTGATTTGCATTGGGATTTTTTCTGTTTTTTTCATTTGAAAAACATGTTGAACAGTATCTTTTTCCGGACCATATTTTAATATAAAGTTCAATGTGTCTGAAAAATCGTTGTTAAAAAAAATCCATAATGAATCTTTGCCGGATTGATAATACAAGGTTTGGGCTTTATCGACAGGGAATATTTCGATTGTGTCGGGTGGATAATTAAACAAAATCAAAAGCTTGCCTGTTTGAATTTCTTTTTTTTCTTTTATAAATATGTTTTTTGGTTTAGGGCGGGCTAAACGAATGACATATTCATTTTCCTGTTTTACAGAAGGGGAAATGATTGTATCAATAAAACCGCTTTTTTCATTTTCTTCGGCCACTGCATTGTTGTTTTTATCTTCTATGGCAAACACCCTGAAAGGTTTGGAAGAAAGATGACCGAATTCAAAAGCACCATTTTGATCTGTAACTGTCGCAAAATCGTATCGCCCGGAAATCAAAAAAGAATCATTGGTTAATCCGGAAAAAAGAAATACCGTAATTTTCTCTAACGGAACTTGGGTCTCGGCATCAATTACCTTCCCTTTTATCTGTAAGCTGTCTATAACTTCTCCCGTAGAAAAAACATAAGTCAATTTGTTTAAAACATTGCCTTCGGTTATATCAGCTATGGCATGGTCGAAGATTATTTGATACGTCGTATTGGGCAGGAGATTTTCTTTTAATTTGATCACAATCCATTTACCGGCTACTCTTATATCGGGAGCAACCGATGGTTTGGGAAACATGTAAATTTGATTAGGTTTGGTAATTTTCACATATTCATCAAACAATATTTTTATCTCTTTTGATTGAAAATATGTGCTGAAGTTGGATGGTACAAACAAGCTGTCTTTGGGGGGCAGAATATCTTTTGGGCCTCCTGTTGGAACGCCCTGTTGGGCACAATGTAAAAATAAAATACACGACAAAGTGTAAAGTATATATTTAAACTTAAGATGCATTAAAATACAATTGATGGATTTTTTCAAGGTAAATTTGGTCTATCGTATCAAAGCTGTCATAGCGTTCACTGTCTATATCCAACAAACCTTCAAAACGTCCTTTTATGATCAACGGCACAACAATTTCGGATTTGGAAAAAGGGGAACAGGCAATATGTCCGGGGAATTGATTGACATCAGGCACTATAATGGTTTGTTGATTTTCCCAACATTTACCGCACACACCTTTTCCAAAACCAATACGCATGCAAGCCACAGGCCCCTGAAATGGACCTAACACCAATTCTTTACCAACCACACGGTAATATCCTACCCAGTGCCATTGAAACGCCTCTTTTATCACAGCCGATATATTGGCCATCTTGGCAATTAGGTCGTTTTCTCCGGTTAATAATGCATCTAAATATTGAATAACCCTTTGATAGGTCCGGTCCTTTGGTTCGTTATCGATTCTCTGCCACAGTTGTTCTGCCATAATTAAAAGATATTTAAACTTTGCAAACTTAAGTATAATAGAAAAGCGACGATCAAAGACACAAGATTGATCAAAAATCCCGTTTTCATCATATCTTTCATCGAAACGAATCCTGTTCCGAAAGCAATGGCATTTGGAGGTGTACCCATGGGCATCATAAAACCGCAGCTCGAAAGAATAGTGACGTAAATTACAATTGGCAATACATCCAGACCACTTTCACGGGCTATGGCAATGATTAATGGTGTAAGCACCGTAACTTGGGCAACATTGGACATAAATTCTGTAAACAATATCGTGATTGCACCAAGTAAGACAATAAAAGTCATTGAATGCACATTTAAGGACTCTATCAAAAATCCACCTGCCATTTTCAGGATTCCGGATTTGTCAAGCGCATCGGCCAAAGCCAGTCCTCCTCCAAACAACACCCATAAATCCCATGGGACTTTACGAGAATCTTCAAAAGTCAATAAAGTTTCATTTTGTGCATTTTTGGATGGGATGATAAATAACAAAAAAATACCTAAAACAGCGATGGTTGCATCATCCGGGGCCGTTATGCCCATTTTTTTGGCGATAAAATCTTTTGTTATCCATAGAATTGCCACCAAAGACATAACAGCAATGGAAGCTTTTTGGGCATATTTAGGCGGGCCAAGCATTTCATATTGCTTCAAAAAATATTTTTTCAATTCCTTCATTTTGTCATTCGCATGCACAGGATAAATCCATTTGAAAACAATCACAAGTCCGGTGAGCAATAATAATGTGAAAGGCACACCTATCAATAACCATTGTGAAAAAGAAATATGATAAATATTTAATTCATCCAGGATCGAAATTGCCACTAAATTGGGCGGGGTACCTATTATGGTAGCAATACCACCTGCATTGGCAGCATAAGCAATTGACAATACCAGCGATTTTGAAAAGTTTTGATAGGTCTGATCGCTTATAAAAGCATTGCCTTTTAAATACTCCAAAACTCCCAACACAACCGGTAAAATCAAAATGGCGGTGGCTGTGTTACTAATCCACATACTCAAGATTGCAGTCAAGAATACTATGGAATATAAAACATTTTGTAGAGAATCGCCATATTGTTTTAATATCCATAATGCCATTCTGAGATGCACTTTGTGTTTTTCCAAAGCAGTGGCAATAAAAAAACCTCCGATAAAAACAAATATGACAGGATTGCCATAGGCCTGTGCCGTCGATTTTATGGTATTTACTCCCAATAACGGAAATATCAATAAAGGCAAAAATCCGGTTATATACAAAGGAACCAGTTCTGTTACCCAACATGCAATCATCATTGATCCGGCAAAAACCGTATACCTTAGTTTGTTATCCAAACTTCCTATCAATTGCAATAAAATCCACTCAAGAATCAAAATTAAAGCGACAACCAGGAGCTTGAAATATTTTTTTTGCATAACCGACGTCATTATTCATTCTTTAAACTATCTGTCTGTTTTTGCAATAATCTTTGTTCTTTTAATAATGTATCGGAAATAATTTTAAAAAAAGCGGATATTTTTTCAGGATCAGAAAAATAATAACCGACCGCCCGGTTAAAAGTATTTTCATCAATCCCGTATTTGTCAAATACGCTTTTTCTTAAATAAACAGGATCGGCCACAAAAGAATCTTTTTCGTACAGGCGTGTCGACATCAATGCATCTACCGTTTTGATGTCTTTTAATATCAATAAAAATGTGTCTTTAGATACAGGCGGTTGATCCGCAGTATTTTTTTGGTTCTTACCACATGCAAAAAGACCGATAAGGATAAAAACAATAAAGTAAAACAGGATATTTTTCACCTGATACATATTACTTTGCATAGAATCCGGATTATTCATAAAAGTGCATTTCTTTAATGTAATTATATATTTTGTCCGGAATCAAATAACGTACATTTTTATTTTCTCTGATGCATTTTCTTATAAACGATGCCGATAAATGAATCAAAGGAAGGTTAAACATTTTAATACGGTGTTGATAAGATTTTATCGATTCGTCCAATTTAAATTCCCGTTCAAAACTTTCAATTCCCTTTCTGGGATATACATATATCTGATGATGGGTTAAAATTTCTTTAGGATTTTTCCATTTGTGCAATGTCATTAAGTTGTCTTCTCCCATAATTAAAATAAATTGATGTTGGGGATATTGATGCCGCAATTCGGCAAGTGTAACCACAGTATAAGAAGGTTGAGGAAGTTTAAACTCTATGTTTGACACTCTCAATTTTGGGTTATCTTCAATAGCCAATTGACACATATAATATCGATGATGATCGGCCAACAAAGTAGATTTATCCTTATGGGGATTGTGAGGTGTGACCACTAACCAAACCTGTTCGAGGTCGGTATTGTGGGCCATATAATTGGCAATGATTAAATGTCCGACATGAATAGGATTAAATGTGCCAAAAAATAGTCCTATTCTCATGCTTGTAAAAATTTCTTGATAACTTCGTATGCTTCTTTTGTGGCTCTATGCAGATCATCATTGACAATGGTCATATCAAACCGATTTTCAAAAGTCATCTCCCACTTTGCTTTGGCAATTCTTTCTTTCAATTTTTCTTCGGTTTCGGTTTTTCTTTGCCTTAAACGTTGCTCCAATAATTCTATAGATGGCACTTTAATGAAGATGCTCAATGCTTTATCCCCAAAATATTTTTTTAACGACAGGCCACCTTTTACATCCACATCAAATATCACATTATATCCTTGTCTGAACAAATTCTCAACATCGCTTTTCAAGGTACCGTAAAATGTGCCCGGATACACTTCTTCCCATTCAATAAATTCATTGTTATTGATTTTACGGGAAAATTCTTCTTTTGTCAGAAAATAATAATCCTTTCCGTCTGTTTCTCCCTGACGTTTGCCTCGAGTTGTGGCACTTACAGAAAAACGTAGGTTTAACTCGGGGAATTGCATTAAACGATGTACGATGCTTGTTTTACCTGATCCGGAGGGTGCAGATATGATTATTGCCTTACCTTGATTCATAATACATTTGCCAATTGTTCTTTAATTTTTTCCAAATTATCTTTCATGTTTACGACCAATTGCTGTATTTTTTCGTGATAGGCTTTGCTGCCAATTGTGTTTATTTCTCTGCCAATTTCTTGTGTCAGAAACAACAATTTTTTACCCTCGGGTTTATTTGCTTTCAATAATGTTTGAAAATATTCGAGATGCGATTGTAATCTGGCCTTTTCTTCGTTGATATCCAGTTTTTCTAAATAATAAATTAATTCTTGCTCAAACCTGTTTTTATCAATCTCTCTAACCTCTTCTTCAAGCCATCCGTGTAAGCGGTTTTTTATCTTTTCCAATCTTTCGGATTCATATTCGGGAATTTTTTCAAACGAATCTTTCATCGATTGCCATGAAGCTATTATGTTTTCTTCAAGATATTTTCCTTCACGTTTTCTGAATTCTATCAAATCTTTAATTGCTTCATGCAATAATTCTATCAAATAAACACTCTCTTCTTCGTCAACTATTTCCGAATCGGTAGTGAAAACCTCAGGCAAACGGATAATAGCCGGCAATAACCGGGAATATTCTTGATGATATTTTTCTGCCACAGGTTTTAATTGGTCAAGATAATATTCTATACCGGCATGATTGATCTGCACGGGAATTCCTTCCAGATATCTCACCTGTATCGTTAAATCAATCTTGCCTCGAATAAGCTCACGATGTATGATTTTTCTCAATTCCCATTCAATGCTTCTAAGCGAATAGGGCAAGCGTGTGTTTATATCAATTTGTTTTGAATTTAATGATCGCAATTCCAATGTATAAGCTTTATTGCGGAATTGTGATTCTTTTCGGGCATATCCGGTCATTGACAGCAACATAGCGACAACTTTTTTATGGGCTGTAAATTTACATTAAATTCAACAATAGCATTTTTTTAATCATTTGATTGCTTAAAACTTGATTGAAAAAGGTTATAAAAGTTTTTTTTTGCTTGTAAATGATTCAATTCTCAAATTAGTAAAATAAAAAAACCATCAAGATTCACAAGAACTTGATGGTTTTTTTGTTGGAAAAACTAAAAATTAAGATACGATCACTGTAAGATTATTTTTTTAACGACAGATTGACGTTGACCTGACAACTTTAAAGTATAAATTCCCTTAGGATGGTTATTGGCAAACTCATGAAGGTCGATTGTATGCAATCCTGCAGGCATTTCCAGGTTTTGTACAACAGTTTGAATCAGACGTCCGGACAAATCGTAAATAGCTACGCTGATATTTTCGGGAGCAACCAGATTAAATTGCAGGGATAATTGATTGGTTGCCGGTACCGGGAAGACATTGACAAGATAAGGATCCACCGACGACTCTTCAATATCATTGGCTTTATCTATGTTGATGTCATCAATGTAGATATTATTGCCTCCGTCGGACATAAACCAAAACTTAAAACGCACATTGGTTGAGTTGGTCAGTCCGGTCAAATCCACCACTTCTTCTTTCCAGTCATTTGGTCCTGAAGGGACAAAATTGGCACCCGTAGGAGAAACAGTGGCAAGATTGCCTCCTACTTTGGCATATTTTATTGTCCAGCTTTGACCACAATTTGTAGAGTAATAGATTCTCAAATTATCGTTTGTACCCGAATTTTTTTGCGCATAAGCGACTTTGAACCTTAGTTTTGCTCCACTGCCAACCAATGCTATGTTATATGATGGGGAAATTGCTTCATCAATTGTGCCGGTTGTTTGTCCGTTGTTATTTAACCGCATAGAGAAAGATCCGCTGTAGGCAGCCGTATTGACGCGCTCCCATTTTGCACCGGATTGGTTGATAATGATCCATTCATTATTAAATTGATTTCCATCTTCAAAATCCTCTACCAAAGGCCAAGTGTTATGCTGGGCGGTAGTTGAACTCACATATATAAGATTGTTGATGGTCTTGGAATTGCTTCCGGCAGAATTCGATGCTGTTAAACTAACGGAATAGATTCCGGGAGTATTATACACTACGGTAGGATTTTGAAGGGTTGAGGATGAAGGAGTTCCGCCTTGAAATGTCCAGTTCCAGGAGGTTGGGGTTCCATTCCAGGATTTGTCGGTGAAACTAACACTGGAACCTTGACAGATCATTTCTCTATTCCAAGTAAAATCGGCAATAGGTGCACATGTTTGTGCTACATAACCATCGTTTGTGCCGGTAGCCACAAGATTAGATGAAGAGGTCAACTGTTGTAATTGACTATAATTATTGATTACCGCCTGCATACGAGCTTTTTGACCCAAGGTAAACATATTTTGACATGCGTCGTAGCTCATGTAATTTTCTATTTGATCCGGAACGTCGGTTGAATAAGGACTAGGACCTGAAGCATCGTTGCTACAAGTATTTTGAGTAGTACTACAACCATATGTAGCATTTGCTGTCGGAGGGGTATCGCATACCTGATCTCCCGAGTTCGAACAATTGCTTCCACAACCTCCCTGAAATGTATGAAATAATCCCAAACAATGGCCCACCTCATGGGTAGCCGTACGTCCATCGGAAAAGGAAGACCCGATTCTTCCCCATTGATCATTTCTTACTACCACTCCATAGGTATTCCAGGAACCAAATCCCGGGAACTGGGCGTATCCCAGGATGGTGCCTTGTCCGGAATTATTTTCAATGCTTTTTACCAACCATACGTTAAAGTATTTGTTACTGGGCCAATAACTCAATGATTTTACATTGTCGTTGGCATTGTTTGTCAAGGGCGAATTAACTCTGACAATACCTTTGGTACAGTTACCATTGGGATCGATTTTTGCCAAACGAAACTCAAATTCACAATCGGCTGCATAAGGTTTAAATACTGAACGGGTTTGTCCTGTATCACTGTTTAACCTCCTAAAATCTTCATTCAATACTGCAATACCGTCTTCCACTTGTGCATCGGAAATATCTCCGGACCAATTGTCATGAATAATGTGAACAACCACAGGAATAATTTTTACCACCGATTCTTTTTGTGGATTATATTCATATTGATAAAGAAACTCTTCTTGTTTTTGTCGGATCTGTTCCAGTTGTTGATTCCATTGTTCCAAAAGTTCAGGATTTGATTTTAACATTTCGTTAAACTTTTGATCGGTACCACACCACTCACCATTTTTTTGTGCAAATGTGCCCAACCCGGTAAATAAAAGAACGAATAAAATTGATAGATTCTTTTTCATAAATAAATTATTTTTCTTATTCATAAATAAATTATTTTTTTTCAAATTAAGCAAAAAAATTAATTGTAATTACAAAAAAATTGACGAAAGGTTTAAAAATAAGGACGAATGAAAAAATGAAATTCTCAAATAGATTTTAAAATTGTGACGCATTTAATAATGCATCTATTTTAAATAAATGTTATTATTAAACTTATGAGTTGATTTCAAGAAATTTTTGAATATCTTCTTCTTTGCCAAAGATAACAATGGTGTCTTTGTCATATATGGTCGTTTCCGGGGTAGTCATACCGATTATATGTTGATCATACACGATTTCCCCATCTTTTTCCACTTCATAAGAGCGTTTAATTGTTATCAACTTTAAGTTATATTTTTTTTCAAGGTTGATATCTTTCAAACTACGGTTAATAATATTTTCGGGTGCTTGGAGTTCGGCAATTTCATAATTGTCGGGAAATTGTAAAACAGACAATAAGTTTGGATTAAGCAGTCGTTCTGCCACAACATTCCCTACCTCATCTTCGGGCGAAAGAATTTCTTTGATTCCTATCTTTTCAAGTATTTTTCTCTGATGTATGCCGTTGGCCCTAGCAATGATTCTTTTGATATTCAATTCTTGCAGATAAACCACACACAACAACAATGCTTCAAAATTTTCACCAATTGCCACCACCACGGCATCATAATCTTCGATGTTTTGCGATTTCAAGGCCTTTTTGTCGGTTGCATCAAGACATACCGCATAAGCCACTTCATCTTTAATTTCATCAATATGATCTTCGTTATTGTCAATGGCCAATACCTCAGCCCCTTTTTTTGCCAATTTTTTAGCAATGGCTGTTCCAAACAATCCAAGGCCTATGACAGCATATTTATACCCTTTCATTCGCAGTAATTTTTAAAGCTGATTCAAGATCTTTGATCAGATCATCTATATCTTCAATGCCCACACTTAAGCGTATCAAACTATCAGTTACTCCTGCTTTTTCACGTTCTTCTTTAGGAATCGAAGCATGGGTCATTGTGGCCGGATGCCCGACCAATGATTCAACACCACCTAAAGATTCTGCCAAAGAAAATATCTTTAAATTTTCTACCACCTTTTTGGCTGCATCAAGGATATTGTCCTTCAGTGTAAATGAAATCATCCCTCCGAAATTTTTCATTTGTTTTTTGGCTATTTCATGATTGGGATGAATTTCCAAGCCCGGATAATAAACTTTGTCAACAAGTGGATGGTTTATTAAAAATTCAGCTATTGATTGAGCGTTTTCACAATGACGTTGCATTCTGACATGCAATGTTTTTATACCCCTCAACACCAAAAAGCAATCTTGTGGTCCCGGTACTGCTCCGCAACTATTTTGGATTCTGTATAGTTCGCTCGCCAAATGGTCGTTATTGGTAATTACCGCACCCATTACCACATCAGAATGTCCGGCAAGATATTTTGTCACACTGTGTACAACCAAATCAGCCCCCAAATCCAAAGGATTTTGCAGATATGGTGAAGCAAATGTATTGTCAACAGCCAGAATTATATGGTCATTCTCCCCTAAATCCTTTTTTATTTGTGCAATATCAATTATATTCAAAGTTGGATTTGTTGGTGTTTCCACCCAAACCATTTTCACCTTTTCATGCAGATGTTTTTTTAATATTCCGGCTTCTTGTAATGGCAAAAAGGTGAACTTTATGCCAAATGGTTCGAAAATAGTTTTAAAAATACGGTAAGTTCCTCCATATAAATCGTTGGTGGCAATTACTTCGTCTCCGGGTTTCAACAATTTAAGTACCGCATCAGTGGCGGCCAATCCACTGGCAAAACAAATTCCATATTTACCGTTTTCCAATGCTGCCAAAGCATTTTGTAATGCTGTTCTGGTAGGGTTGTGTGTACGGCTGTACTCATATCCTTTGTGCTTACCAATCCCATCCTGCACATAAGTGGATGTTTGATATATTGGCGTCATGATAGCTCCCGTCACCGGATCGGGTTCCACTCCGGCATGTATGGCTTTGGTTCCAAATTTCATAGATTTTTTGCCCAAAATTATCAATTTATCGTAAATAAGATATTTGCCCTTTTCATTCTTAACCGGACAGAAATCATCACATTAAAAATTTTGCCCAACCGATCAAGCAATCAACAGAAAAATCTTTTTATTGTCGGATAATTTCTATCCACTTGATTCTTGAATGTTGTCCCTTCAATATTCTGACAAAGGATTTTGGCACATTAAATTCTAACATAAGAATTTCTATTAATTTTTCTCTTTACCATTAAAGGCGGAACATTTAAATACACTTTATATTCTCCTTGGGCAATTTTTTCTAACTTGGTAATTTTCGATTTAGGTTTGACGATGCATTTAATTTTCATTTCCATAATGTATTCACAATGTCTCCGATTAATCCTTCATCTGCCGGATTAGGTAAGGTTACATTCAACCCCGGTGTTCTTTGCATTTCTCTTTGAATAGCTTCAAGTGCTTCTTTGTTTCTTGCCCAGGCTCTGCGTGCAATACCATTATTCACATCCCAAAAAAGCATATTTTTTAAATTCCGATCTGCCTGATCACTTCCATCCAGCACTAAACCAAACCCACCATTTATAACCTCTCCCCAACCAACGCCACCTCCATTATGCAAACTCACCCACGTGGCACCTCTAAATGCATCGCCCACAAAATTATGAACGGCCATATCGGCAGTGAATCTTGAACCGTCATAAATATTGCTTGTTTCTCTGTAGGGAGAATCGGTACCACTCACATCATGATGGTCACGGCCTAACACTATCGGGGCGCTTATTTTCCCTTCTCTGATGGCCTTGTTAAAGGCAGCGGATATTTTGATTCTTCCTTCTGCATCGGCATATAAAATTCGGGCTTTTGAACCAACCACCAAACGGTTTTGTTTGGCATTTTTAATCCAATGGATATTATCGTCAAGTTGTTGTTGAATCGATTCCGGAGCATTTTGCCTGATTTCCTTCAAAACTTCATAGGCGATCCGGTCTGTCATGTCCAAATCTTCTTCTTTACCACTTGTACAAACCCATCTAAACGGTCCAAAACCATAATCAAAGCATAGTGGCCCCAAGATATCTTGTACGTATGAAGGATATCTGAATTCTTTGTTCTCTCCCTCCACATTTGCACCGGCTCTTTTTGCCTCTAACAAGAAAGCATTCCCGTAATCAAAAAAATACATACCATTTGCGGTCAATTGATTGATGGCAGCTACCTGTCTTCTCAAACTACTTCTTACCAATTCTTTGAATTTTTCAGGTTCTTCGGCCATCATTCTGTTGGCTTCTTCAAAACTAATACCTACAGGATAATAACCTCCTGACCATGGATTATGCAGCGATGTTTGATCACTTCCAATATCCACACGTATATTTCTCTCTGCAAGTTTTTCCCATAAATCAACTACATTCCCAAGATAGGCCAAAGATAATGACTGACCTTTTTCTCTTGCATTTTGTGCTTTATCGATAACCTCATCAAGGTCTTCTACAATTTCATCCACCCAACCTTGTCGATATCTTTTCAAGGCAGCTGAAGGATTGATTTCTGCCACGATGCTGACAAGGCCGGCAATTTTAGCTGCTTTAGGTTGCGCCCCACTCATGCCTCCAAGTCCTGAACTAACAAACAATACGCCTTCAGGTATAATCTTCCCAAATTTCAAACGTGCTGCATTCATCACAGTAATGGTAGTGCCGTGCACTATTCCCTGCGGCCCTATATACATATACGAGCCGGCCGTCATTTGCCCGTATTGCGTAACCCCGAGTGCATTGTAACGTTCCCAATCTTCATATTTACTATAGTTTGGTATCATCATCCCATTTGTTACCACGACCCGTGGCGCTCCGGGATGTGAAGGGAACAAACCCAACGGATGTCCACTATACATCACCAATGTTTGGTGGTCATCCATCAGGGCAAGATATTTCATGGTCAACAGATATTGAGCCCAGTTTTGAAAGACAGCACCATTGCCTCCATAAGTAATCAACTCCTCGGGATGTTGGGCTACTGCCGGGTCAAGATTGTTTTGAATCATCAACATGATAGCTTTGGCATGTATCAATTTTCCGGGATATTCTTCAATGGGTCTTGCATACATAGGATAATCGGGACGGAAACGGTACATATAAATTCTGCCGTAATTTCTTAACTCCTCGGCAAATTCAACAGCCAACTCTTGATGAAATTTTTCAGGGAAATACCTCAAGGCATTTTTAATAGCCAATATTTTTTCTTCTTTCGATAAGATATCTTTTCTTTTTGGAGCATGCGAAATTCCGGGTGTCGGACCTTTTTTTGGAGGCAATTCATCCGGTATTCCTTGTAAAATAGCTTTTTGAAAATCTGTCATAGCCGTTCGCATTATTTTGTTTGCAACAATATTAAAAATTTATGTGCAATTATGCTTATAAATTTATTTGTAAGTTTAATGTCTTTTAAATATTCATTGCTGCATTCAATTTAAAAAATTGCATTTTATTTTCTTTAAGTATTGATGAGATTTAGAGTTATTTCTATAATTGGATTCACAGGGCTGTGTTAATAAAGCGAAATTTCGCCTCACTTAACTGCCGTAATGTTTATTAATTTTGTTTTCCATGAAAAAACTCATTTTATTTATAGTTGTTGCGATTCTATTGGTACTGCTGGCATTTTATCCCGGAAATAGAGAACCGGTTGACAAGAAACCGTCAAAAAGTACACAAGTGGTCAAAAAAACAGAAATGTTATATGGCATTCCTGCTGATTCGTTTGAAGTAGTACGATCCATAGTTCGCCCCGGGCAAACTTTATCACATCTACTAACGCCTCATCTCAACAATACCGAAATCTACCAATTGGTCCAATTATTTAAAGATAGAATCAATTTAGAAAACATTCGTGCAGGTGACAAATACACGATTTTTTTGAAAAATGACAGCTCCCGCCATCCGGCTTATTTCGTTTACGAACCTGATGAATATCAATACTGGAGAATAAAATTTGACTCAATTCCCTCTTTGGAAATAATTAAAAAATCGGTCACTTTTCAACCCCGTATTGTTGCAGGAAGCATTCAATCATCACTTTTTGAAACATTGGAAAAAATTAATGCCCCTGTCGAACTTGCCATTAAAATGTCGGAAATCTATGCATGGACGATTGATTTTTACCGTTTGCAAAAAAATGACTCATTTATAGTATATTACCAACAAGAATTTATTGAAGACAAACCCTACGGGGTTGGACGGATTATTGCAGCAAAATTCAAACACGCAGGCCAATGGATTAATGCTTATTATTTTGTGACCGACAGCGCAAAAAAACAAAGCGATTATTTTGATGAAAAGGGTATGTCGTTGAGAAAATCCTTTTTAAAGGCTCCTGTTAAATTTAGCAGAATATCTTCCCGGTATTCATTAAAAAGATTTCATCCGGTGCAAAAACGCTTTAAAGCACATTTGGGCACCGATTATGCGGCTCCAAAGGGAACTCCCATATATGCTACAGGCGACGGTGTGGTCATCGAAGCTAAATTTAAAATATACAATGGCAATTATGTTAAAATACGTCACAATTCCACCTATACCACTCAATATCTGCATATGAGCAAAATTGCTCCGGGTATCAGGCCGGGTGTTCATGTAAGGCAAGGTCAGGTGATTGGTTATGTAGGAAGTACCGGTCTTGCAACCGGCCCGCATGTTTGTTACCGTTTTTGGAAAAATGGAAAACAAGTGGACCCTTTAAAAGAAAAATTTCCTGCTGCCAATCCTGTGCCTGATTCACTTAAAGAAAATTTCAGCAGAATGCTCGACCAACTCAATGAAAAAATGGATTCGCTATTATCGAAATCTAATCCTGTATGATCTTTCGCACCGAAATAAATCCTCCTGTTTCTGACAAAAAAATCGATTTTAACGATTCACTGCTTACCCTTGGGTCATGTTTTGCCGAAGAAATCGGAAGGAAAATGGCATTGCATGGTTTTCAAGTTTCGATCAATCCACTCGGTACACTTTATAATCCATACTCTATCTTTCATTTATTGGAATTTATTCTAAAAAAATCCTCTGTTGACCAATTACCTTTGGTCTATCATAATGGTTTGTGGCATTCATATTTTCATCATGGCAAATTTTCTTCCCCGGATAAAAATCAATTATTGATACAAGTTGAAAAAATTCACTCCGAAGTATTGCAACAACTGCATGAAGCCCGGTGGATAATATTTACATTGGGGTCTGCCATCGTGCATGTGGAGAAATCCAAGGAAATGATTGTTGCAAACTGCCACCAAGTGCCTTCAACAAATTTTTATCGACGTTTTTTGAATATCGATGAATTAAACCAAAAGTTTCATTCATTTTATGAACTACTCTATCAAATCAATCCATCTATCAACATTCTCTGGACAATAAGCCCCGTCAGATATGCAAAATATGATCTCACACGCAATCAAATCAGTAAATCTGTTTTATTTACATGGTTGCACCATCATTTGATAAAAAACCCGGCGTTTTATTATTTCCCTTCCTACGAAATAATGATAGATGACCTGCGTGATTACAGATTTTACAAGGAAGATTTGGTTCACCCAAACAATATGGCAACAGATTATATCTGGGAAAAATTTGTTGCAACTTTTATCTCTTCAAAAGATAATGCAATTATGCAAGAATTTTATGATTTGTGGAAATTATCTCTTCACAAAATTTTGCATCCCGAGACACAACAAGCGTCAGATTTGAGAAAAAAATTGAATGAAAAAGCCCGGCTATTGAAAAACAATTATCCGGGCCATTGGAAATATTTTCAAAATTTTCTGGGAGAAAATATTGCTAATCTTTGACCACTTTAGTGGTAAGGCATTTTCCATTTTGCAATGTAGTTTTAACGAAATATACTCCGGGATTTAGCGTTTGCAAATCCAGTTGAATTTGTGATGTATTAGGATTTTCAACAACTATTGTTTTTCCCGAAATATCCATGATTTCTAATTTCCGGATGAATGTTTCTGCCGTAACGGTCAAGAAATCATTGGCCGGATTGGGCCACATCAACACACCGTCTTTTCCGGCATACTTTTCGACCAAAGACGGACCACTGCCATACAATGCTATATCATCGATATTGGCACCGATTTCATTATCCGACCACAAATTTGATTCCATATTAAATTTGAAATTGAAAACGCTATAATTACCTGTATAATTAAAACTGGCTTTTTTGTATCCTGCCAAATTCCAGCTGTGATTTCCGTTATAATAAGTGGCAGAAAGTTGCCATCCGTTGCCTATATTGTAATAACGGTACACATAGTCGTTTGCACCTAAATCAAAATCAATCCAAAATTCAAAAACAAGGTTTTGCGGACTGAAGGTTAAATTTTGTGTTTTCCAAAAATACGAATCCATGTTGTTGGGATATTTATTGCAATTGGAATAACACGAACTGCCATCACCGGCACAATAGACCGACCAGGTTCCGGTATGGGCATAACATGACATATCTGCCCACCCGCAGTTACTTCCATCGATTTGTATACTGTAATTGCTCCCCGGCACTGCATTTATTTCAAAACCTTCTGTAAAAATGGTGGCCATAGCCTGTTTGTCGGTGCTTTCGGACTCCAATTTGTATGGTGATAATATCTTTTTTCCATATGATATTTCTTCGATCTGTAAACCTTCTTTTTTCAAATCTTTTAAATGACCGACATGCACCATGGCCAAAATATAACTTTTGGGAAATTCTTCCGGCACATAAATTTTTGCCAGCTCAAGCAGTTGTCGTGTTTCTTGTGTGTTGATTACTTTAACAAACACAAACGGGGGTTCATTGTCATACAGATTATTTTTTCGCATCGCTTGAAATTCATCCCATTCCCTGTCGTTTTTTAACAAAGGTGTGAAAACAAATTCATTTTCCCCATAAATTCGTTCTAAGCAGACGTTGCCCAATTTTAATACTTCACCGTCGAAATCTGTCAAGGGAGCGGATTCTTTTACTGACAAAAGCTCCCACTCGTCAAAGCTTTGTGATTTTGCCGCTATGGCAGCAACAATCAAAGCAACCGGTAAAAAAATAGTTTTTTTCATAAGCATTGGATTTTAAGTTTCAATCAAAATTATTTCCGTTTGCTCTAAAAATAGTTACGATGGATTGTAACAAATGTTTGTTCTGTGAAATTTTCCTATCAAAAAAATTTTAACAAGCAAGTAAACATAGTCATGTTATTTCCTCTACACTTTTTATTGAAATGTGGATAGAAAGATACATGTATTGAAAAATCAAATGTCATTTTCACCTTCTGAATAGCTTACCTGAAATCGAAAAAGAAAATTTTCAGCTGACATATTCATCATCCTCTAAAATTTCAATGTGAAAACAATGCTGAAACCCGCTGGTCGCAAGGGTTTCAGGCATCTTCATCATATTATATAGTGTAACAAATAAAAAAAATCATATGAAAAAACTACAAAGAAAATCAACCGATGCTTTAGGCATAAAAATTCAAAAAGCATTTGGGTGCAAACTCAGAACGATCCGGAAAAAAAAAGAAATGTCACAGGAAGAACTTGCCCATGAAATAGGTTGGGAAAAATCGCATATTTCGAAAGTCGAGAATCATGGACAAAACGTCTCGTTAGTGACAATATTTTTGATAGCCAGGGCCTTAGAAGTAAATCCTTGTGACTTGATAAATTTCTCCATTGATGCCGGAGATGATGAATGGGATAATATTATGTGTAAATAAAACGCTGGAGTGATTATAAATTACACATTAAAACGAAAATGCATAATATCTCCATCCTGCACTACATAATCTTTGCCTTCGATGCGAAGTTTTCCGGCTTCTTTCACGGCAGCTTCCGAACCATATTTGATGAAATCTTCATATGAAATTACCTCAGCACGGATAAAGCCCTTTTCAAAATCACTGTGAATTACTCCCGCGGCCTGAGGTGCTTTAGTATTTACCGGAATGGTCCAAGCTCTTACTTCTTTCTCTCCGGCTGTAAAAAAAGTTTGAAGATTCAATAACTTATAAGCCGAACGAATCAACTTGGATACCCCCGGCTCGTCTAAACCCAATTCTGCCAAAAAAACTTTTCTATCTTCATAACTTTCCAATTCTGCAATTTCTGCTTCAATTTTTGCACCTAAAATCAACACATCTGCACCTTCCAACCGGGCCATTTCCTCTACCTTTTTCGTCCATTCATTTCCGGTCACCACTTCGGTTTCCCCCACGTTGCAAACATACAATACCGGTTTAGCCGTTAACAAATGCAAATCTTTTATCAATTCTTTCTCCTCATCTGTCAAGTCCAAAGTGCGCGCATTCTTTCCTTGCAACAAAGTGTCTTTAACTTTTGAATACACTTCAAGCTGTTTTTTTGCTTCTTTATCACCCGAAGTCAGTGCTTTTTTTGAAACATTTGCCAATCTTTTCTCGATGGTTTCAAGGTCTTTGAGTTGCAATTCGGTATCGATAATTTCTTTATCCCTCAAGGGATTAACACTTCCGTCCACATGAGTAATATTGCTATCTTCAAAACATCTTAAAACATGTAAAATTGCATCTGTTTCACGAATGTTTGACAAAAATTGGTTGCCCAATCCCTCTCCTTTGCTTGCACCTTTGACTAGCCCCGCAATATCGACAATTTCGATGGTGGTTGGAACTACTTTTTGTGGCTTTACCAATTCTGCCAATTTTTCCAATCTTTGATCCGGCACATTGATCGTGCCCACATTGGGTTCAATTGTACAAAAAGGAAAATTTGCCGCCTGTGCTTTGGCATTTGACAAGCAATTGAATAAAGTACTTTTACCTACGTTTGGTAAACCGACAATTCCGCATTTTAATGACATCTTCTCGTTATTTAAAAAAACCGGTTGCGAAATTACCACAATTCTTACGTAATTTGAAATGTATCTGACAGTTGAATAAAATTTTGATTTATATTCCTAGCAGGATTCCTTTAAAATCCGGAATATTTCAAAATAAAAATCTTTAAAAATTCAATAATGCAAAAAAAATCATTAATCTACATTTCATCATTATGAAAATTTATTGTAAATTGGTCAAAATTTTAGAGCCATCCTTTCCATGATAAAAATTTATATTCTTACAATTTTCCATATTTTTTCTTTAGGACTTTTTGCCCAGTATTATTACATCCCTTATATCAACGCGGGTAAAAATCCCGGTAATCTCAACAATGACGGGGAATATCCTTCCGGAGGCGGATTGCCTTCGGGATGGAGCACAATTTTAACCGGAAGCAATTCATCTCCCGTATGGTCTCAAGTGCAAACCTTGCCTTTCACATTTATATTCAACGGTCAATCCTACACACAATACAAAGTATCTTCTTCAGGTGTATTGACATTTACTACCTCAGCCACTACTGCACCTTCATACACAAACTCTACCATTCCTTCTGCCTCAATTCCCAACAATTCAATCATGATTTGGGGCATCCAAGGAACAGGTAGCAATGATTATATTGTAACCAAAACTTTTGGCACATCACCCAATCGGCAACATTGGATATTCTTTTCTTCTTATACCAAAGGCAGCGGCACATACACTTACTGGTCGATTGTTTTGGAAGAAACCACCAATGATATTTATATTGTGGACCAAAGGCATTCAACCACTATATCAGGATTGACCATTGGAATCCAAATCGACCAAAATACTGCTTACGGAGTAAATAATGGACAAAACAACGTTTCTTCAAATGCAGGCATGGACCCAACTCCTGCAGACAATAGTTATTACCTCTTTATGTATGGCACCCAACCGGCTTATGATATTGCATGTCTTTCTACAACCATGCCGCCATATTTGATGATTAATCAAGCCCCTTTTAATATTACCGGGAAACTCTCAAATTTCGGCACACAAACTGTATCTTCCTTCACACTCAATTATACTATCAATGCAGGTGCTCCTGTATCCGGAAATATTTCTTCCGTAAACATCCCCACTTATGGATCTTACAATTTTTCTCATCCTGTAGCATGGACCCCCTCGGCTCCGGGTGTTTACAATATTAAAGTATGGGCAAATAACATCAACGGAGGAAACAACGACCAATACAATGTGAACGACACATTAAGTTTTACGGTCAATGTGGTGGATACCATGGTACAACGTCATACCTTGCTGGAGGTTTTCACTTCATCTACCTGTGCTCCTTGTGCTCCGGCCAATGCAAACATGGAATCCATTCTACCTTCTTTGAGTAATTACACCGTTATCAAATATCAACAAGATTTTCCGGGTGCGGGTGATCCTTACGCCACCAACGAATCGGTTGCACGCAGATCATACTATGCCATCAATTCCATTCCCCGTATGGAAATTGACGGTCAATGGGATCAACATGCCGGTGTATTTTCTGCCAATATCTATAATCAATACAATTCCGAACCTTCTTTTATGAGCATTGACATAACATCTGCAACATATTCCGGAAATAATGTCAATATTACGGCAACTATAACACCACTCATAGATTATATTCCCGGCAATTACCGCTATCATGTTGTCATTGTTGAAGGAAAAACTACAGGAAATATTGGCACAAACGGCGAAACGGAGTTTTTCAACGTAATGATGGACATGATTCCTGATCAAAACGGTAATGTCATCAACTCACTAAATGCCAACGTTCCGATCAACGTAACCAAAACTACGAACCTTGCCAATTCTAATGTTGAAGAAATGAGCGACTTGAAGGTTGTCGTGTTCGTGCAAAACAACAACGACAAAAAAGTATTACAATCTGCCTGGAAATCAATTACTCCTGTTGCCTCCGTTGATGACAATCTATCTTTGACTAAACTCAAAATTTATCCTAATCCTGCTCAATCAATGGTCAATGTTTCGTTTAACCTGCAAAATGATGAATCCGTAAAACTCAATGTCACTGACCTTCAAGGAAAAGTTGTATATGAAACATCACTTCATCTTTCCACCGGTCAATACAATAAAACACTGGATGTTTCACATTTGGACAATGGCTTATATTTTATGACTATTGAAACATCAAACAACCGGATGGTTAAAAAATTTGAAATTGCAAAATAATAACTCTTAAAAAAATAAGAATATGAAAAAATTACTAATTACTTTATCAGTGCTGGGCATTGGTGCCAATTTATTTTCGCAAACTTATTTAAACGAATCTTTTGAAAATGGATTTCCATCAGGTTGGACTCAATCAACATTAGCCACTGATGGAGGTTGGAACTGGGGAAATGCCACATCTTTGAGTTCTACCTATTTCCCAATTCCAACACATACAAATTTCGTTGCCACGAACGACGATGATTGCAATTGCGATAAAAGCGCGGACCGCCTGGAGACCCCTGTTCTGAACCTTAGCAACGCAACTTCTGTTTTTTTAAAGTTTGATGCATTCTATACTGAAGGTTCCTACAATAATGTTTTCGAAGATTTTGACATTGTGGTTTCAATAGATGGAGGTATGACTTGGTCGGCAAGTGTTTATGACGTTCCGGATGACCCTAATGCATGGAAAACATACATTGTTGACCTGTCAACTTATGTAGCCGGTCAAAGCAACGTAAAAATCGGCTTTTTATATAATGACGGGGGAGATTGGCTTTATGGTGCAGCTATTGACAATGTGGTAATATACACTCCGGCATCTTATGATGTGGGAGTAACCGCAGAAACTATGCCCGACTACCTGCAATTATCCAATGCTCCTTTTACCATCACTGGTGTATTTACTAATTATGGCACTCAAACAGTAACATCGATAGACCTAAGCTACTCGGTAAACGGAGGAACTCCTGTCACTGCCACCGGAATTTCCACAAATGTAAGTACATTGCAAACAGGCAATTTTTCCCATCCTACAGGATGGACACCAGCCACAGCCGGAACTTACACTATTAAAGCATGGATAGACCTGATTAATGGAAACGCTGATCAAGACCACTCAAATGATACACTTACATGGACCGTTACTGTGGTCGACACCATGGTGCCCCGTACAACATTGATGGAAGTATTTACATCTTCTACTTGTGGTCCTTGTGCTCCTGCCAATGCTCATATGGAATCGTTGCTTCCTTCCCTCTCCAACTACACAGTTATCAAATATCAACAAGATTTTCCGGGATCCGGAGACCCTTATGCCACCACCGAATCGGTTGCCAGAAGGTCATATTATGCCATCAATTCCATTCCTCGTATGGAAATTGATGGTCAATGGGATCAACATGCCGGGGCCCTCACAACATCAATCTACAATCAATACAACTCTATTCCTTCATTTATGAGCATTAGCATAGACAGTGCGTATTATTCCGGAAATAATGTTACCGTAAAAGCTACCATCAATCCCGTCATCAATTATCCATCCGGCAATTATCGCTATCATGTAGTGATTGTGGAAAAGAAAACCACCGGAAATGTAGGAACTAATGGTGAAACTGAATTTTTCAATGTCATGATGGATATGATCCCCAATCAGAATGGAAATACCATTTCAGCACTCAATGCCAATAGTCCTATTATAGTAAATAAAACAGCCGACATGTCTTCAACACACGTGGAAGAAATGAGCGACCTCAGAGCTGTAGTTTTTGTTCAAAACAACAATGACAAAAAAGTTTTGCAATCTGCCTGGAAAGACATTTCTACAGCAACCGGAATAACCTCTGTTATCGACAACAAAGGAATTTATGCCGTATATCCCAACCCTGCAGTTGATTTGCTTAATATAAAATTTATCACCGGCGCGAACGAATCTATTTTCATCAGAATCCTCGACATCAATGGAAAAGAGGTTTTAACTCAAAACGCTCAGGCAAATACAAATACTAACTATACCACGATTGATGTAAGCAACATCCCATCCGGTGTATATTTTGTTCAGCTGCAAACACGTTCTCAAACTTATACTTCCAAATTTTTCAAAAAATAAAAGCAACATATAATGCTCACTCCTGAAAAGCCCGGTAAATACCCGGGCTTTTTTTATGGGATTAGTTTAACTATGTGTTGTTGATTGTCTATTTCCAACCTTAGCAACAAACAAGATTGATTTACAGGCAAATTGACCGCTATTTGGGATTTTCTTAGATGAGTATAATGCATTAATAACTTACCTGATAAATCATAAATCTCCAATTTTTCAAAGGGTTTTGATGCTTGCAAATATAGTTGTTCGTCAGACACATACCATTCAATAGACGTTTTCTCAAATAAACGAATGCCTGCAACATTACAATCATGTACTTCTACTTCTTTGATTGACGAATCAACACATTGACCCTGTTCAATTTTATATTTTATTTCATATTTTCCGGCAGGCAGATTTAAAGGAGAAAAATATGAATTATTTACTATGCCTGTTCCTATAAATTGGCCTCCATATAGATGTGGTGTAAGCAATATATTGTTTCCATTAATACAAGTCATCGTGTCGCTCATTGAAAACTCGCTATTCAAGGGCTGCGGATCTATCAATTGAATCATTACAGTGTCCCAATTATTCGGATATGCAGATAATTTATATGAAAGGAAATACAATCCGGCCGGTAAGGAATTGAATGATTGATTGGTGGAATGATTGACTGTTTGTATGGTCTGATTATTACAAGTTAAAACTAAATCATAAGACAAACCGTTGGATGATTGAAACTGTATCTTTCCATCAGAAAAACCATAACAAGCCGGATGAAAATAATTATAGTTTATGTTCTTTTTGCTGAAATGAAAAATAAATCGTGGAGATTGCGTAGTGTCTTGCAAATAAAAATTGTATTCCATACTGTCTTTCATATTAAAAACCACACCGGTGACCATATCGGTAACAAAAAAATCTATTGAATCCCAATTACCTATAAAATAATTCACCTTGAGCTTATGCCATCCGGTAGTGCCGGTTTTGGTTCTTATCAAAACATTTTTGACACCATCCAATTGAGGATAAGAGTTGATACTTAAATCAACCCCCGTATCAATCACGGAAGATATAGAAGGTACATTCTGATTGATACTAAACAACTTGTATGCATCGAAATTGCTGTCGAAGTTGTCGGTTGCACCTTGAATAAAGCGTATGACTGTTTCATCCTGATAAACATTGTTTTTTAATTGAACATTGACCAACTGAGAATATGCTGCTGAAGTCAGTAAAATTAAAAGTAGTACTATTTTTTTCATTCATTTTAATTTCAAAGTTCCATGAAATTGTCTTTATTTCAAACACTTAAAAAACCTAAATATAAATTGGCTTATTTCTTAATGAAAATATCGATTTACGAATAATCAATAAGTAAAAACAATTAACTATTTTCAGCTTAAAAGTATCATACTAACAAACAGCTATACATCTCTCTATCAACTTCTATTTTGGAGTTTTAGCTTTTTTCAATACTTTAAAGAAAAGATAAGTATATGAACAAACACCGGAATTAAAGAAAAAATATAATCGGCAATTTTTGCCGCAATTATCCCTTAAACAAAATTTAAAAATATCATTCGCATGAAAATATTACCTTTGCAATGGAAAAATAACCTATGGCCGAAGAAATCAAACACGAATGCGGAATTGCCTTTATCAGGCTTAGAAAACCCCTTGAATATTATTTGGAAAAATATAACACCCCGGCCTATGCCATCAATAAATTGTATTTATTGATGGAGAAGCAACATAATCGCGGACAAGATGGAGCCGGTGTGGCTGCTGTTCATTTGGATATACCGGCCGGGATTCCATATATTCACCGTATTAGGCAGACCGAAAATCAAGCCATTAAATACATTTTTGAAAAAATCCATAAACCTTTTGAGAAACTTCCTTCTTCAAAATGGAAAAATGCCCGTTGGCTCAAAGAAAATGTCCCTTTTTCAGGCGAAATTCTACTTGGCCATTTGAGATACGGAACTTATGGATCGAACACCATACAAAATTGCCACCCATTTATACGTCAAAACAACTGGATGACACGCAATCTGGTGCTTGCCGGAAACTTCAACCTTACCAATAACGATGAAATTTTCACTGAATTAATCGAAATTGGTCAACATCCAAAAGAAAAAACCGACACCGTGACGGTAATGGAAAAAATTGGTCACTTCCTCGATGAAGAAAATGACCAATTGGTATCACAATTCAAAGCTCTTGGATATAGCAAAAAAGAAATCACTTCGCTTATCATCGAACATCTAAAACCTGAAAACATCCTTCGCAATGCTTCCAAAAAATGGGATGGCGGTTATTTGATGACCGGAATTTTAGGACATGGCGATGCATTTATTTTTCGTGATCCAAATGGAATCCGTCCCGGATTTTATTATATCGATGATGAAATTATCGTGGTAGCTTCCGAAAGACCCGCCATACAAACTGCATTCAATTTAAAAACAAATCAAATACACGAAATTCCGCCCGGACAGGCATTAATTATCAAAAAGTCCGGTGAATATTATTTTTCCAAAATACTGGAACCCGGTAAAAAACTTTCCTGCTCTTTCGAAAGAATTTATTTTTCTCGAGGAAGCGATGAAGATATTTACCGCGAAAGAAAAAAATTGGGGCAAAACTTATGCGAGAAAGTGTTGCAATCTATCAACTATGATCTTGACAACACGGTGTTTTCATTTATTCCCAATACAGCCGAAGTAGCATTTCTTGGTTTAATCAAAGCGCTGGAAGATTATATCAACCTCGACAAAATCAAAATACTTTCTCAAGGAAATAACTTTTCTGAGACCGAATTAAAAACAATCTTACAACGCAGGGCAAGAGTAGAAAAAATTGCCATTAAAGATGCCAAGCTAAGAACATTCATCACTCAAGACAGCTCAAGAAATGATTTGGTGGCACATGTTTACGATATTACTTACGGAACTATACGCGAAGGCATAGACACCCTCGTGGTGCTGGATGATTCAATTGTAAGGGGAACAACACTTCGTGAAAGCATATTGAGAATGCTTGACCGCCTTGGCCCAAAAAAAATTGTTGTTGTTTCATCTGCACCTCAAATTCGTTATCCCGATTGTTACGGTATTGATATGGCCAAATTGGGCGATTTAGTTGCCTTCCAGGCAGCCATTGCTTTGATCAAAGAACGCAACATGGAACATTTGATTGATGAAGTGTATGCATTGTGTAAACAAGATATTGACAAACCTAAAGAAGACATTGTCAATCACGTTAAAAAAATTTATGATCCATTTACTGCCGATGAAATTTCGGACAAAATTTCCGAATTGCTCCACCCTGCCGACATAAAAGCCGACGTACAGATTGTTTATCAGACCATTGAAGGTTTACATGATGCTTGTCCCAATCATTTGGGTGATTGGTATTTTACAGGCAATTATCCGACTCCCGGTGGCAATAAAGTAGCTATCAAATCTTTTATTTATTACATGGAAAATATTCCTGAAAGGGCTTATTGAAATTTTCCAAAATTAAATTGCCTTTAACCATTGGCTTTTCTTCATATACTACATCCCAATACGAGACCGAATGAACAAACCGACCATATTATATGGCATTTTAAACTGGGGGCTTGGCCATGCAGCCCGTTCTATTCCTTTAATTGAGTCACTTGCTGTTAAATATAATGTAATTATAGTAGCAAGTGGAGAATCTTGCCATTTTTTAAAAAACAATTTAAATCAACATAATATTTCACTGTTAGAAACGCCTGATTATTCTATTCATTATTACAATTATATGCCTGCTTGGGGTTCCGTCATCACGCAATTGCCTAAATTGTTTGCCATAAAAAACATGCATTTAAAGTTGGCAGCCAATTTAGTTGATAAGTATCATCCGGTGGCCATCATTTCTGACAGTTTATTTGGTTTTTCCCATAATAAAATACCGTCTATTTTGATTTCCCATCAATTGCACCATCCATACAATTTCATTTATAACCGGCTAATCAAGCAATTAAACAAATTGTATGATTACATTTGGATACCCGACAGTCCGAGGAATCCCTTGAGTGGTCTATTATCCAAAACAGAAGGTTATTCTCAGAAAGTATCATATATCGGAGTATTATCAAGATTCCAAAAAATTAAATCAAACATTCAATCCGGTGAAAATAAACAAGCTCTGATCATTTTATCGGGTCCGGAACCCATGCGCAGTTATTTTTTGGAATATACGTTAAAAAAAATCAAAAAAAAATACGATACAATTATTGTGGCCGGTCATACAAAATATCAAAATAAGACAATTGAAAACCCAAATGTGACATACAAAGGCACATTAAATATACCTGCGATGGCCTCATTGATATCCGGGTGCGACACAATTATTTCGCGCAATGGCTACACAACCCTGATGGACTTGTGTGTGTTGCAAAAAAAGGCCATACTCATTCCTACTCCCGGACAACCCGAACAAAAATATCTGGCAAAATACTTTGTTAAAAAAGGATGGGCTGCGCCGGCAAACTATTTCCGCAACGGAATTGAAATAACTCAATGGCCGGATGTGGAATATTTTGATGGGAAAATACCATGTTTCGAATAATGGGAATTCGTTCAATATTTCAATCATGAAATATTTTGAACAAAAACTATTGTATCATTTTGACATTTAATTGTACCTTATATCCAACCATAAAATATTTGCTGAATCCAACGGTAAAAACCGGCAATTTTACAATTTGCATTCCGGCAATGATTCAAAACCTCGATGGAAAAATTTTTTTTTTCATAAAACGTCTATTTTATTAACTTTTTTTAATTTAGTATTTTCAACCTTTCATTGATATAAGCTTATGCGTAAATTTTTATCTGCGATTTTGTTTGCTTTAAATTATTGCCTTTATTCGCAGATGGCCTATTTTGAAACAGGTACGTTGAGTAAATCGATGGGCAATATTTCTTCGCAAATCGGCGATGGTTTTGCCGTGATGAACAACCCTTCACTATTGGTGCAAAACGAACAAACGGAAGTATGCCTGTTTTCTGAAAACAAATTTTTGATGAAAGAATTAAATCTACATGCTTTTGCTCTAAAAGCAAATTTGAAAAATAAAAATGCCATAGGTTTCGGTGTTTATCGTTGGGGCTTTGAACTATTTAATCAGACGAGAGCAACGCTTGGATATGCAATGCATTTGAGTCCTACATTCAGCGTAGGGGTTGCATTAAATTATATTTCATTTGCGTTTGCCGACATTTATGGACAAAAATCTGCATTATATGCCAATCTTGGCTTTACGGCAAAAGTCAACGACCAATGGTATTTCGCAGGTTCGGTAGATAATGTTAACCGTGCTAAAATAATTGATCAATACAACGAACTTCTCACAACCATTTTACGTTTGGGTACTACTTATGCTTTTTCGGATCAACTGAAGATGTCTTTAGAGGCAGTCAAAAACCATCTATATCCTGTTAGTATCCGCACCGGAATTTATTATCAAATAACTGCTCCACTGGCTATTTTATGCGGATATCAAACTTCGCCCAACAAGTATACTGCCGGCCTGCAATATCATTGGAACAAAATAAAATTTGGTACCGCGATGGAATACCATCCGGTATTGGGTATCAGTCCATCTATTTCGCTTCATTACATTTTTGAAAAAAAGGTAAAAAATGCACCACAACAATAAACGCATAAAGATATTTACTTATTTTCTATTGGCTGCACTGACCATAAGTCAATCTTTTGGTCAAAAACAATATAGCGAAGAAAGAAATTCTATTATTGAAAAAAGAATTGAATATACACTCGAAAACAGCAATGCCGACGAAGCAGATTATTTGATATTGTTTGACAATTTGAATTATTATTATGACCACCCGCTTAATTTAAACAAAGCCGGAGTGGAAGATTTGCAATCGCTCGGATTGCTCAATGACATACAAATACTGGATCTTATTAAACATCGTGAAAAATTCGGCCCTTTGATGACTCTCGAAGAACTACAAGTGATTCCCTCATTCGACCGTCAAACTATCGAGATGATATTGCCTTTCGTTAAAATTGGACGTGAAAAAGATGACCTGCATATCACACCAAGAGAGATAGTGAAAAACGGGAAACATGTATATTTTATACGTTCACAAAGAATCCTTGAAACTCAAAAAGGGTATACACCTGCCAATGACAGTCTGCTACAAGCCAATCCAAATGCCAGGTATCTTGGTTCTCCCTGGAGAATTTACAATAGATATCGATTTACTTATCTTAATCGCATCAGTATAGGATTTACTGCCGAAAAAGATGCCGGAGAAGAATTTTTCAAAGGCAGTCAACCTCAAGGATTTGATTTTTATTCCGGTCATTTTTTCCTCAAAAATATAGGTAAAATAAAACAGTTAGCCATAGGAGATTATGTGGCGCAATACGGACAAGCCGTCACTCTTTGGTCAGGGTATGCCTTTGGTTTGGGAGCCGACATTTTTACCGTCAAACGCAACGCAAGTGGAATTCTGCCTTACACCTCTGTAGATGAAAATGTTTTTCAAAGAGGAGCGGCCATTTGTATAGAACCTTTGAAAAACTTGGAAATATCTGCTCTTTATTCCAAAAACCATATCGATGCCAATATCACCTATGACAGCACCGAAGCTATCAGCGCCGACGATTTCAGTTTTACTTCATTTATAACTTCCGGTTATCACCGGCTGCCTAGAGAACTTGAAGACAAAGGAAAAATTAAAAGAGAAATTTACGCATCACATATTGCCTGGAAAACCCAACGTGCCGACATAGGAATTACTGGGATGCATGCCAGGTTTGATAAAAATTTCAAACCATCCCAAAAACTTTACAATCAATTTTATTTAGATACAAATGCATTTACCAACATAGGAGTTGATTACAACTTTACGGTTAGAAACTTCAATTTTTTCGGTGAAACTTCTTATGGATTAAATGGAGGCCTGGCATCGGTCAATGGCGTGTTGATGATGCTCGATCCAAAACTTTCACTTATCATTCACCATCGCTATTATTCGGTTGATTATTGGTCTGTATATAACAATGGCGTGGGTGTCAACACAAATAACAACAATGAGCAAGGATTGTATCTCGGGGCAAAATTTTATTTTTCGAGAAAATGGACCGCCATTGCCTATACCAACAGCTATTCATTTCCTTGGTTGCGCTACAACACCATGCAACCAACCTCGGGGTTTGAAAATCTCGTTCAATTAACATACAAACCCGATAAGAAACTTGAAACCTATGTAAGATACCGTTATCGTTTACGACAGGAAAACTCATCATCCGAACAACCAATCAAAATTGCCGTCAACAAAGTCCAAACCAATCTCAGATATGATTTGTCCTATAAAATATCCGACCGTTACCGAATTAAATCAAGGGTAGAATGGGTCCACGTAAACAAAACAAACGAATATGACGAAAATGGATATTTGATATACCAAGACCTCATCTATAAACCATTAAGTTCAAAATGGTCTTACACATTACGTTATGCATTGTTTGACACTCCGGGATACGATTCAAGAATTTATGCTTATGAGAATGATGTGCTATACTCCTTTTCAATTCCTGCTTATTATTATAAAGGAAACCGCGCCTATCTCATGATACAATATTCTCCCAACAATAAAATTGACCTATGGTTTCGCATAGGTCAATTTTTTTATTACAACAGGAATGTTATTGGAAGCGGATTGGATGAAATTCAAGGAAACACCAAAACCGATTTAAAAATTCAATTGCGTATCAGTTTATAAATGTAACTCCAACTGCAAACGATAACGCACCACGGGATCTTTCCCGGGAATCTCTCTGTAACTTACATCCGATTGCACCTTAAGTTTGTGTTTGACAATATATTTTGACAAACCTAATGTATATTCATATTCGGGCTTTCTGTTTATTCTCGAATCAAAATGTACTTCAGTATATCTTGCAGCAATTTCGATATTATTTTTAAACAAATATCCCATTTGTCCTACAATACCCCGTCCTGCCAAAACATACTGCCCGGTTGGACTACCGTCTGTATTCAGTGCAAGAGGTTTCTCGGCCCTTTTATCGGCATACTCGCTCAAAATAGAGAAACCTTTATATTTAAATATCATATCGACAAAAATGGTGGCAATGTTTGTCTCAAAATATCCGGCATCATTATACATATATTTTCCTAAGTTTCCTTGAGTTTTCACTGCACGATCATGCCAATCGTAAGTGGCGCCTACAGACAATTTGGGAGTTTGTTCGCGATAAACATCCCCTTCAATATAGTCACCTTTTTTAGTGAATGCTCCAAATGGCAATAATTCTATTCTGGCAGACCAATCATATCCACCAAGATTGTCTACGGCAACATTCCGCCCCTCCCCCTGCGATACAGACCAAATGTCCCTGATTAAAAATTTGTTTCCGATAGTAAAGTGATGATGCAATTGGAAACCCATGTCACGATCAATGTTAAAATATGCATTCACCAACGACCGATCGACAAACTGTAAGGAAGAAGACGAAACAACCCGCTCGCGATTACCCGGCAATTTGGTTTGACCTACCCATAAGCTGAAATTACCATAAAAATTCCATTTTAAAACATGTCATAAACTATTCCGGGGGTATTTCTTGTTTCCGGGGAAACTATTGCCAAATCACGGGAAGTAAGCCCTAATTCAATCTTATAAGTCAACTTGGGGGAATATGCAAACCCGTCTATTTTTATCCTTGCCCTTCTTACCAAAAATTGCGAATTTGCATTTGTTATTCCTAGTGAGTCGTTGATATTGAATTCTCCAATATATAAATTTTGCATTCTGGCGGCAAACTTTGCAGAATAGGACGAATCTTTGGCTTAAACATTGATAATGCCATTTCCAAACTTGTTGTTTACTTTGGTTTGGGAATATAATACATTAATCATATCTATGGCTAAGCAAACCGTGAAAATAAATATTTTTCTCATCGTTAATTTTTTTACAAAAATGATACTTCCAAATTACTTTCACACTTGCTAAATCTATAATTAACTTAAAAATAATATTTCTGCCCCTTCTATTAAGTTTATTTTAACTCCGGACATTTTATATTAAGTTTTTGTTAACTTCTCGGGTATGTGAGAATTTGTATGTAAACTACATTTTGGAGATTAATCGAATAATGACCATAAAATTTACAGAATAATATTTACATGAATAACTTCACCGTTAAAAAACATCATAATGACTTATAATTTTCATATTTTTTTTGAATTTTATGTATTCATTTTATATTTGCAAAAATTAACAAAATTTATGTTTGGGTTAAAAAAACTTTTGCTGAGTGTGGGATTTTCAATCTTGGCTTTCTTTCTTGTTTTCAATTCAATGGCTCAAGGTAAGGTATATTATGACAAAAACAACAATAAAACCAACTCACCTGACAATGCCTATTTTTATTGTGATGGTGAAACAGGCCGGGTAACTTGCTATTATCAATCAAACGACAAGAAATATTTTGAAGGAAAAATTTTACAAAGCAAAGAGAATTTTGAGGACAACCTATTTACCGGTCAATGTACCTGGTATTTTAAAAATGGCATGAAAAAAGTTGTGAAAAATTTTGATGAAGAAGGACGACTCAATGGCGACGTCATTTATTACTATGAAAGTGGTGATGTCGATAAAATATACAGTTATAAAGACGGAAAGAAAAAAGACAATTTTTATTTTGAATACGGACAAAACAAAGAGCTATGGAAAGTTTATAAAGATAATTTTTCAGACAACCGTTTTGAATGGGAATTAAACAAATCTGACAGGGAAAAAGTCGAAATATCAAACAACCGGCTAAGTATCTGTTCTTATGAAGACAAAGGTACTTCGCGCTGGATCAGTATTCCACACAAAAACAACAACTTCATAATTGAAGCTGTTTTTGATATCAATAACGAAGAAATAAAAAAATTGAAAAGAAAAAGTAAAATATCAGTCTCAGAATATTGTTTGATTTTTGGTTTTAAAGATTGGGCCAACTACTGCTATTTTTGCTATAGAGATAACCAAACCTTGACAATAGGTTTCGAATATGAGGGAGTACATCAAAAGAAAGCAAAAAATATTTATCCCCCAATAAAGGTTGACAACAAAAACATAACTCTAAAAGTTTTAAATATCAACGACAAAGTATATTATTCGATTAATGGCCAAGTAGTTTTTACTTCAAACTCGCTTATGTATGGTGGTGACAAGATTGGCTTCATGCTGCTTGGTGTAGGTTGTATTGACGTAAAATCATTTATGGTAAAAGTTGATGAGAGCTCTGCCGAAGATCTTTCAAATTCGAAAGATATACCCTTCAAAGGTAGCGGTACCGGTTTCTTGATCTCCGAAAATGGATATATTGCCACTTGTTACCATGTGGTGGATAATGTCAAAGAGATTTTTATAGAGTATGAAGGAAAAAACATTCCTGCAAAATTGGTCATATTTGATAAAGATAACGATCTGGCTATTTTAAAGGCAGAAAATCTGAATGTTGATTCTTTATATATCGACATTTCAAATAAAGCCGTTGATGTGGGGCAAGAAATCTTTACACTGGGTTATCCTTTGGCACTATCGGGCATGGGAACTAATGTTAAATTCAACGATGGAAAAATTAGCTCTAAAACCGGGTATAACAACCGTATCAATGCTTTTCAATCAAGCATACCTGTACAACCGGGCAATAGCGGCAGTCCGGTTTTTGACCAAAACGGAAAACTCATCGGCGTTATTAACGCTAAAATAGAAGGAGGAGACAATGTTTCCTACGTTATTAAATCGCCTTATCTCACCAACCTTATCAATACCCTGGATGATTTCAAGAAAAATCCGGTTGACATTTCATCCAAACCCTTGGACGAAAAAATTAAACTTCTAAAGGAAAATGTGTTTTTAATAAAAGTCAAATGAATGGTTTATGAAAATGAGATTTATATTCTTGTTCATCATATTTATAACATCTCCCGGATTTGTTAATTCACAAGAAAACAACCTTGATAAATATATT